>NZ_JBHVVM010000004.1:0-87584 GCF_042883525.1 Streptomyces sp. NPDC058195 | reverse complement strand
GCCTCCGCAGGAACCGGGACGGACGGCCGGCGGTGCGTCAGCTGCCGAATCCGAGGCCGAGCCGGTCGAGCCCCTTGAGCCAGAGGTTGCGGCGGCCGGCCTGCCGGTCGGCACGGGCCAGGGACCACCGCGTGGCCTGGATGCCCGCCCATCGGGCCGGTTCCGGCGGGAACGGAAGGGGCTTGCGGCGCACCATCTCCAGCCGGGTCCGCTCGGTGCTCGCGCCCGCCAGCAGGTCGAGCATCACCTCCGCCCCGAAGCGGGTCGCGCCCACCCCGAGGCCGGTGTACCCGGCCGCGTAGGCGACCCGGCCCCGGTGCGTGGTGTCGAAGAAGGCGGAGAAGCGGGTGCAGGTGTCGATCGCGCCGCCCCAGGCATGGGTGAAGCGCAGGTCCTCCAGCTGCGGGAAGGTCCGGAAGAAGTGCCGGGCCAGGGTGGCGAAGGTCTCCGGCCGCTGGTCGTGCTCCGCGCGCACCTTGCCCCGGAAGTGGTACAGGGTGTCGTAGCCGCCCCACAGGATGCGGTTGTCGGCGGAGAGCCGCACGTAGTGGAACTGGTTGGCGGCGTCGGAGAATCCGCGGCGGCTGCGCCAGCCGACGGAGGCGAGCTGCCCGGCCGTCAGCGGCTGTGTCATCAGCGCGTAGTCGTACACCGGGACGGTGTAGAGCCGGTGGCGCTTGAGCAGTGAGGGAAAGGCGTTGGTCGCGAGGGCGACCCGGCCGGCGAGGACGCTGCCGTAGGGGGTGCGCACGCTGATACCCGCCCCGCTCTCCTCGACGGAGACCGCCCGGGTGCGCTCGTGCACGCGTACGCCGAGGCCGAGGCAGGCCCGCTTGAGCCCCCAGGCGAGGCGGGCGGGGTTGAGCATCGCCGTGCTGTCGTCCCGCAGCGCGCCGAGGAAGGTCGGTGAGCTGATCTCGGCGCGGGTCTCGTCGGCGTCGAGCAGAGTCCGCTCGGCCCCGTACCGGGCGGAGAGTTCCGCCAGTTCACGCAGCTCCGCCAGATGGTGCGGCTCGGTGGCCACGTCGAGGGCTCCGGTGCGCTCCCAGTCGCAGTCGATGCCGTGGCGCCCGATGGCGTCCTCCATCTCCTGGAGGTTCGTCTCGCCGAGCCGTTCCAGCCTGGCGAGCTCGTCGGGCCAGCGCTCGAAACCGTTGCCCAGGCCGTGGGTGAGGCTGGATTCGCAGAATCCGCCGTTGCGGCCGGACGCGGCCCAGCCGATCTCCTCGCCCTCGACGAGAACGACGTCGCACGAGGGGTCGCGCTCCTTGGCGATCAGCGCGGTCCACAGGCCGCTGTAGCCGCCGCCCACCACGAGCAGATCGCACCGGACGTTGCCGACCAGGGCCGAAGTGGCCTCCGGACGACCGGGGTCGTCCAGCCAGAAGGGGGTGGGACTGACGTCCCGAAGGGCACGGACGGCATCCATGGAGGACTCCTCGGGTGGTGCAGGAAGCGAGCCTTATCGGTCGCTGCCGCCATCAGAACCCTGCCCCGACCCGATGTCAACGCTGTTGACGTAAGGCGTCCGCTCCGTGGTCCACCTGCGCGTTCACCCTGCGGACCTTACGACAACACCATTGACGTGTAGTGGGGACGGGAGTTTCATGGCGTGCCAGCCGGGCTCTTTCGGCCCCCTCTCCTCCTTTGGGCTCCCTCCCCCGGGCCCTCCCCTGGCTCTCTTCCCCGAGCCCTCTCCCGAGCAAGGCGACGATCGTTGGCGGTACCAGTGAAGAACGCGAGCACCACGCCAGACCCTGGCGGCCAGGTCCCCCGGGCGGCCATGCGCAAGTCCATCGGCGTCGTCGAGGGCATCGTCCTCGCGGCGTCGAGCACCGCGGCCACGAGCAGCATCGGCATCGGCCTCGGCCTGATGGCGGCCGTCGTCGGCCTCCACCTCCCGGCGATCATGCTGCTCGCCTTCCTGCCCGTGCTCGGCATCGCGGGCGGCTACGGGAGGCTCAACCGCGCCGAGCCGAACGCGGGCAGCGGCTACAAGTGGGTCGGCCAGATCTTCAGCCCCTGGCTGGGCTTCCTGGTCGGCTGGGTCAACGTCGTCGGCACCATCGTGTTCATGGCCTACACCACCACGGTGACCGGCTCGGCGATCATCCAGCTGCTCGGCCAGGCCAAGCTGCACAGCGTCGGGGGCCTGGCCCTCGACCCGGACTCCACCCTCCAGTCCACTCTGCTCGGCATGGCCGTCCTGATCGCCGCCGCGCTGGTCGCCGTACGCGGACTGGACCTCGCGGCGCGGCTCCAGAAGTACCTGCTGATCTTCGAGTACGGCGTGCTGCTCGCCTTCTGCGGCTACGGCCTGTTCGCCGGTGACCAGCCCTTCTCGCTCCAGTGGTTCAACCCCTTCGACATCCCCTCGGCCGCGGCCCTCGCCCAGGGCATGGTGCTCGCCGTCTTCTGCTACTGGGGCTTCGAGTCGGTCTTCAGCATCGGTGAGGAGGTCAGCGACCCGCGGGACGCCTCGCGCGGCGGATTCATCGCGCTGACCGTCATGCTGCTCCTCTTCCTGCTCGCGGGCACCGCCTTCCAGCGGGTCCTGCCGCTGGACGAACTGGCCGACAACGGCGCGCAGGGTCTGGCCTACTTCGGTACGAAGCTCGCCGAGCAGCCGCTGGCCGCCCTCCCGCTCATCGCCCTCATGTTCTCCGCGGTGGCGTCGCTCCAGGCCTCGGTCATCCCGACCGCCCGGGGGATGTACGCGATGGGCCGCGACGGTGTGCTCGGCCCCGTCTGGACGCGGCTGCACCCCAAGCACGGCACACCCGCCGCCGGCACCCTGCTGATCACCGCGATCGCCCTGGCCCTCGCCGCGCTGGCGCTGTTCATCCCCACGGTCAACGATCTGATCTTCGCCTCCGTCAACGCGATCGGCATCGTCGTCGCCCTGTACTACGCCCTCACCGCCACGGCCGCCGCGGTGCGCTTCCGCCATCTGCTGCGCACCTCGCCGCTGGAGTCCCTGCGCGCCGTCGTCGGTCCGGTGCTGGGCGCGCTCGCGCTGCTCGCCACCGGCGGCTACCTCGCCTGGACCTTCTACCGGTCCACCGACCACTTCGAGGTCTCCGCCGACAACGGCTGGTTCGCGCTGCTCGTCCCGGTCCTGATGATCGGCTCCGGGCTGGTGGCCGCCGCGTGGGCCCGCTGGCACCACCGGTCGCCGTACTTCGTGGCCGCCCCTGCCCCCCTCGTTCCGGCGAGCGGGGCGGGCTCCGCCTCCTGACACCGTTCCGTCTCCTCCCCCTGAAGATCCGCGAAGGACCCCTCATGACCGACCTCACCGATCTCGCCTACCTCCCCGCCACCGAGGCCCTGCGCCGCTTCCGTGACCGCTCCCTCTCCCCCGTCGAGCTGATGAGCGCGGTCATCGCGCGGGCGGAGGCCGTCGAGCCGAAGATCAACGCCCTGGCCGAGCGGACCTTCGAGGAGGCGCTCGCCGCCGCCCGCGAGGCCGAGGCCCGGTACGGGGGCAAGGGCGGCGCGCCCCGCCCGCTGGAGGGTCTCGCCGTCGCGACGAAGGAGGAGCAGCCGATCGCGGGCCGCCTCAGCACGGACGGTTCGCTGGCCTTCCGGGAGGAGGTCGCCGAGGAGACGCACCCGGTGATCGAGCGGATCCAGGCCGCCGGGGGCATCGTGCACGCCCGGACCACCACGCCGGAGTTCAGCTGCGCGGGCTACACCCAGTCACGGCTGTGGGGTGTCACCCGCAACCCGTGGAACACGGACTTCACCCCGGGCGGCTCCTCGGGCGGTGCGGGCGCCGCGCTCGCGGCGGGTGAGACGACCCTCGCCACCGGTTCCGACATCGGCGGGTCGATCCGCATCCCCGCGTCGTACACGGGCACGGTCGGCTACAAGCCGCCGTACGGGCGGGTGCCCGCCATGCCGCCCTTCAACCTCGACACGTACTGCCACGACGGCCCGATGGCGCGCACCGTGGCGGACTGCGCGCTGCTGGAGAACGTCATCGCGGGGCCCCACCCGCTGGACGCCGTCTCGCTGCGGCCCCGGTTCGTCCTGCCCGAGCGGTTCGAGGGAGCCGAGGGCCTGCGCGTGGCGCTCTCGGTCACCCTCGGGGACTGGCCGGTCGATCCCGAGGTCGAGGCCAACACCCGTGCGGTCGCGGAGGCGTTGCGCGCCGCCGGTGCCGTCGTCGAGGAGGTGGAGGTCCCCCTGATGCGGGCGGACGTGATGCGGGCCGCGATGATCCACTTCGGCTCGGTCTTCGGTCCGTACGTCTCCTCCGTCGCCGCCGAGCACGGCGAGCTCCTCACCACGTACGCGCTCGACTTCGCCCGGCGTGCCGCCGAGGCCGTCAGCGAACCGGGAAGCTTCCTGAAGGGACTTGAGCTCGAAGCCGGGGTGCAGACCACGCTCGGTGTGCTGCTGGACCGCTACGACGTGCTGCTGTGCCCGACGACGGCCGTGCCCTCGCTCGCGGCGGACGACGACCACCTCTCGACGAAGGTCGTGGTCAACGGCGTCGAGCTGGACTTCTACCTGGAGTCGGCGATGACCACGCCGTTCAACATCGCCAGCCGCTGCCCGGTGCTGAGCGTGCCGTCCGGTGTCGCCTCCACCGGTGTGCCGACGGGGGTGCAGATCGTCGGACGCACCTACGACGACACCACGGTGTTCCGTGTCGCGCGGGCCGTCGAGGCCGCCCGGCCCTGGAACAGCGTCCCGGTCCTCTGAGGCGGCGGACGCCGGGACCGGCCTCGTTCAGTCCCGGCGCCTGGCCCACACATCGGCGTACGGTGCCGGTTCCCCGGGGGACGGGCGGGAGCGGCGGCCCCCGGCGACCAGCTCGACCTCGTACCCGGCGGCGTCCTCCAGATAGGCGGCGGTGTGCTCCTCGCCGCCCGCGTGCGGGTAGCGGTCCGCGAAGAGCGGCCGCCAGCCGTGCTCCGGGGCCCCGGCCACCAGCGCGTCGAGGGCGGACCGGTCGCGGACGTGGAACGCGAGGTGGTTGAGGCCGGGGCGGTGGCGGTCGTGCGGGCCGGGTGCCAGGTCGGGTGACTGCTCGACCACCACATAGCTCTCGCCGCGCCGCCAGCTCCGCCCGTGCTCCCAGCGCTGGTACGGGACATGGCCCAGCTCACCGAGGAGCCAGCCCCAGCTCCGCTCGGCCGCCGCCAGATCGGGCACCCACAGCTCGATGTGGTGCACCGCGCCGGTGCCCGCGCCGCCGGCCGGCAGCGGGACGGCCCGGCGGACACCGTGCGGCCGGTACGCCACGGGGTCGCCGTCCTCGTGCCAGTGGATCAGGAAGTGCTCGCCCGCCCGGTAGCCGTCGAGTCCCGCCCTGCAGTAGGCGACCATGTCGTCCGGGAGGGCGTGCAGCCCGAACCAGCCGAGCTCGGAGCACTTGTCCGGCTCGCGGTTGTACGGTTCGCGGGCCGGGTCGTACTCCGCCTCGAAGAACCAGCCGGTCCGGGGCGCGCCGCCGGGGCCCCGGTGCTGCATGACCAGGGCGACCCGCAGCTCCTCCGGCCCGAGTTCGACCCCGATCTCCTCCGCGGCCTCCCGGATCACCGCCTCACGGACGTCCTCGCCGTCCTCGACGTGTCCGGACGGGGCATGGAGCAGCCCGTCCGCGTACCCCGTACCGGCGCGACGGGCGAGCAGGACCTCGGAGCCGCGGCGCAGGATCAGGTGGACGTCGACGACCTCGGTGTGCCGGTGCGGCGGCTGGGCGCGGGCGACCAGGGCGTAGCGCTCGTCGTCGATCCGCTTGCCCCACAGCTGCGGATCGCCGGAGAGCGGCTCGTGGTGGACGCGTTCGGTGCAGACCGAGAGCAGTGTGGTGAGCCGCTGGGCGGAGAGACCTACGCCGCCCCAGACGCCTTCGATCAGGATCAGCCGCCCGCCCGGCCGCAGCAGGCCGAACCAGTGGCGCAGGGACGCCACGGGGTCGGGCAGCAGCCACATCACATGTCTGACGATGATCACGTCGAACCGCTGACTGCCGACGGGGGGCCGGGCCGCGTCGCCGACGTGCACCGAGGTGTCCGTACCGGCGAGCTTGGCCCTCGCCAGTTCCACCATCCGCGGGGAGCGGTCGACGGCGGTGACCCGGTGGCCCTGGTCCGTGGCGAGCAGGGACAGGCTCCCGGTGCCGCACCCCAGGTCGAGCACGTCGGAACGGCCGCCGGGCAGCCAGTTCTCCAGCCGCCTCGCCCAGGCGTGCCGGACCACCGGGTCGAGCAGCCCGTGGTCGGGTTCCTCGTCGAAGGAGTCGGCCGCGGAGTCCCAGTCGATGGTCGTCATACCCCGATCGTGCCAGCCGTCACCGTCCGCCGCTCCCCCCGGTGCGGCGTACGCCGGTGCGAGGAATCCTCGTCCCCTGCACCGGTGTTGCCGCTATCCGACAGCGGAGGCGCAGGTGGTAGGGGTGGCGTGCGCCGGATCCAGGGCGTTGGCCACTTCGTGGTAGGCGATCCGGTCGACGGTGCCGATCGCGACGTGCTCGGAGAGGTCGACCGGGCAGAGGTCCTGGAGCAGGACGTTGCGCACGCCGGGTCCGTCCAGGAACTGCGTGCGGTACGGGGTCACGACTTCGTCGTACCGGGTCGCGATGACGGTGTAGCGCACTGGGGACACGGTGTCGGGCAGCGAGTTGAGCCTGGTGAGGAACGGGGAGCCCGCCACCTGGTCGGCGAGGCCGGGGGTGTGGGCGTTCAGCAGGTCCTCGGCACCGGGGAAGTACGGGAGCAGCTTCGTCAGGCCGAGCAGGGTGGTGCCGTGGTTGTCGGGGGCGAGCCCGACCAGGGCGTTCACCTTGGCGGCCCCGCCGAGGAACTTCAGGTAGTAGTGCGGCATCATGCCGCCCTGCGAGTGGCCCACCAGGTCCGCCTTGCCCGCACCGGTGGCGGTGAGCACCTCGTCGACGAAGACGGAGAGCTGTCCGGCCGACTTGTCGATGGGGCCCAGGCCGTTGAAGAGCGGTACGCCGGGCAGTTGCCCGTAGTCCAGCGAGAAGACGCAGTAGCCCCGGTTGACGAGGTAGGGGGCGAGGACCAGCCAGTTGTCGATCGAGTTCCCGAAGGTGCCGTGGACCAGGACGACGGGGCGGGGGTGGGCCGCGGAGGGCTTGCAGGAGTAGTCGTTCCAGCCGCGGGAGGGGGCGGCCGTGGGGGTGGCGGCGGTGGGGGTTGCCGCGGCGGCCGTGGGGGTGGCGGCCACGGCTGCGGCGAGGAGCAGCGCGGCGAGGGTCCTTCGCGTACGGGGGGTGCGCGGCGCACGTTTCCAGGGCAGCATCGTGTGGTCTCCTTGCGGCTCAAGGGAGTGGCGATGTCTGTGCACCCTGCGGCCCGGACCACAAGTTCTGACTGCTGGTTCTTCGGTGCTTCCGGGCCAAATTACGCGTGAGTAGGGTGACGTGGGAAGTTACACGTCAGTAAAAAATGCGGTCCGCCCACCGCGCGGACGGCGGAGCGGTCAGGCCGCGAGCCGCCCCGGCATCACGGCCCGGGGGCCGTACCTGGCACGCAGCCGGTCCGCCACCGCCTCGATCCGGCGCGCCCGTTCGTCCGCCGGGTCGAAGGACAGCTGGAGCGTGGCCTTCTGGCGGTCCGTCAGTCCTTCGGCGCGCAGCCCGATCCCCCGGACCCGGGCCCGCTGCAGGGCGAACGAGTCGTGGATGCGGTAGGCGAGCGCGGTGAGTGCCGCGGAGTGGGCGGTGGGTTCCGGGAGCGTGCGGCTGCGGGTCAGCGTCGCGTATCCGGTGCGGCCCGCGTACCGTACGGAGACCGCGAGGCCGCGGCAGACCTGCCCGTCGGCGCGCATCCTGGCCCCCAGTTCCTCGGTGAGCGAGACGAGTGCGCGGCGCTGGCGTCCGCGGTCCAGCTCGTCGCGGGGGAAGGACCGTTCGGCGGCGACCGACCGGGGGGCGGCGCCCGGGGCGACCGTGGTGCGGTCGATGCCGTGCGCCCGCTCCCACAGTTCGCGTCCGGTCCGTACGCCGGTGATCCGCTGGAGGGTGCCGAGCGGGGCCGCCGCGATCCGGCCGACGGAGTCGAGGCCGTACCCGCACAGGGTGCGGGCCGTGGCCGGGCCGACCCCCTCCAGCTCCGCGGCGGGCCGGTCCGCGAGGAAGTCCGCTCCCCCGCCCCCGGGCACCACGAGGGTCGTCCCGGGTGCGGCCCGCCGGGCCGCCGTTCTGGCCAGCATCGGGTTCTGGGCCGCCCCGATCGCGCAGTCCGTCCCGTGCAGGGCGAGCGCGCGGACCCGGATCAGCGCGGCCAGCCCCGTCACGTCCCGCCCGAAGTAGCGCAGCGCGCCGCGCACATCGGCGAGCGCCGCGTCGGGCGGGGCGGCCTCGACCACCGGGGTGAGCGCGCCGAGCAGGGCGAGCAGCCCTTCGTAGGCGGCGCTGTCCGGGGGGCCGCCGCCGGTCCCGTGGAACCGCAGGTACAGGATGCCCGGCACCGGGGGCACGGTGTTCATCCCGCGCTCCCCGGGCTCCGGTGCCACAGCTTCCGGCCGGTCGCGGCGCCCTCGCCGGGCGGCTGGAGGTCGGACCAGGGGTTCAGTTCGTACCCCGTCGGCAGCTGGATGCGGCGGCCGTTGTCACCGCTCGCGGTCCCGTCCTCCCGCGGAGGCTTCGCCGCCAGCCGGTCCGCGACCGCGTCGAGTCCGCCGGTGCGGCGCAGCTCGGCCAGTTCCGCGAGGTTCCAGGCGGCCGAGCCGACCACGCTCAGACTGCGCGGCCCGCGCCGCTGCACCACCCCGCGCACCAGCAGCAGCCAGGAGTGGAAGACGGTGTACGCGCAGGCGGCGTGGCTGTCGTCGAAGAAGGCCAGGTCGACCAGGCCCGTGCCGTCGTCCAGGGTGGTGAAGACGACCCGGCGGCCGGAGCGGACCGGAGGGGTCTGGGTCGCCGCCTTGGCCCCCGCGACCAGCACGGTGTCGCCGTGCCGCGCCTCGCCCAGCCGCTTGGCGAAGACCGTGCCGAGCTCCTCCAGGAAGGCGTGGTGGTCGTCCATCAGATGGCGGGAGACATCCATGCTCAGGGTGCCCAGCTCGGCGCTGAGCCGTTCGGTGTCATCGAGGTCGGGCAGCCCGGCGGAGCCGGTCCGGTGCCCTCCGCCGAGCGGGAGCTGGGCACCGGAGCCGGTGCCCCGCTGGGCGCGGTGCAGTTCGGACAGGTGCAGCAGCAGATCGCGCCGGTTGGCACCGAACGCGTCCAGCGCGCCCACCCGGGCCAGCCGTTCGGCGGCCGCCCGGCCCGGCCTGGCCCGCTGCCAGAAGTCCAGCAGCGAGGCGTAGGGCTGCCCGGCCTCGATCCGGGCGGCCTCGGCCGCGCCGAGGCCGTGGACGTCCAAGAGCGCGAGCCGCACGCCCCAGAGGTCTTGCCCGCCCCCACTTTCAGACACCAGTTCGATTCGATGGGTGGCCGCCGACCGGTTCACGTCCAGTCCCAGCACCGGCACCCCGCGCCGCCGGGCATCCGCGAGCAGCAGCCGCTTCGGGTACATCCCGGGGTCGTGGGTGAGCAGTCCGGCGTAGAAGGCCGCCGGGTGGTGCGCCTTGAGCCAGGCCGACTGGTACGTCGGTACGGCGAAGGCGACCGCGTGCGCCTTGCAGAAGCCGTAGCTGCCGAAGGCCTCGATGATCTCCCAGGTCCGGGCGGTCACCTCGGCCCCGTACCCGCGCTCCATGGCCCGCCGCGCGAACCACACCTCGATGCGGCCCTGCGACTGCGGGTCGGAGAGCCCGCGCCGCACCCGGTCGGCCTCGTCCCGGCCACAGCCGGTCATGAGGTCGACCATCTCGATGACCTGCTCGTGGAAGACGACCACGCCGTACGTCTCGCGCAGCGGTGCCTCCAGGTCGGGATGCGGGTAGCGCACGGGCGCACGGCCGTGCCGGGCCTCGATGAACGGCCGCACCATGTCGGCGGCGACCGGCCCGGGGCGGAACAGCGAGATGTCGACCACCAGGTCGTGGAAGCCGGACGGCTGGAGTCTGCCGATCAGGTCGCGCTGGCCCGGCGACTCGATCTGGAAGCAGCCCAGCGTCTCGGCGCTCCTGATCAGCCGGTAGGTCTCGGGGTCGCCCGGCGGCACGGCGTCCAGGTCCACCTTCCGCCCCGAGGCCCGGCTGATCTCGGCGACCGCGTGCGCCATCGCCGACTGCATCCGCACGCCCAGCACATCGAGCTTGAGCAGCCCCAGCTCCTCCACGTCCTCCTTGTCGAACTGCGCCATCGGGAAGCCCTCGCCACTGGTGGGCACGGTGGGGGCGCGGCGCGGCAGCGAGGCGTCCGAGAGGAGCACCCCGCACGGGTGCATGGCGATGCCGCGCGGCAGTCCGTCCAGCGCCTCCACCAGCTCCCAGAGCCGCCCGTACCGGCCCTTCTCCCTTGCCACCGCGCGCAGTTCGGGCAGTTCCGCCATGGCCGCGCGGGCGTCGCGGGCCCGGATGTGCGGGAACGCCCTGGCGAGCCGGGCGGTCTCGGCCGGGTCCATGGAGAGCGCGGCGCCCACGTCCCGGATGGCGTGGCGGACCCGGTAGGTCTCGGGCATGGCGACGGTCGCGACCCGTTCGGTGCCGAAGCGTCCGATGACCGCGCGGTAGACGTCGAGCCTGCGGGCCGACTCCACGTCGATGTCGATGTCGGGCAGCACGAAGCGGCGCCGGGAGAGGAAGCGCTCCATCAGCAGCCGGTGCTCGACCGGGTCGGCGTGCGCGATCCCGAGCAGATGGTTGACCAGGGAGCCCGCCCCGGAGCCCCGGGCGGCGACCCGTATCCCCAGATCCCTTGTGTCGTCCACCACCTGGGCGACCGTCAGGAAGTAGGAGGCGAAGCCGTGGTACGCGATGACGTCCAGCTCCTGGCGCATCCGCTCCCAGTAGCCGGGCCTGCGGTCGTAGCCGCGCAGCACCATGCCGGCCGCGGCGCGGGAGGCCAGCACCCGCTGGGCGGTGCGCCGTCCCGCGCCGACGAGCTCCGGTTCGGGGAAGTGGACGGTGCCGAGGCCGAGGTCCCCCCGGGGGTCGACGACGCAGGCTTCGGCGGTACGCCGGGTCTCCGCGAGCAGCCGGGCCGCGGCGTCCCGGCCGAGACCGGCGGCCCCGGTGATCCGCTCGGCGGCACCGGCCATCGCGCCGGGGTCCTTCAGCCACCGCTCCCCGCTGTCGAGCGGGGCACGGCGGGGATCGACGGGGACCAGCCGCCGGGCCGCGTCCAGCACATCGGCCACCGGGCCCTGCCCGGCGTCGGCGTACCGGACGGCGTTGGTCAGCACGGCCCGTACCCCTTGTTCGGCGGCGAGGCCGACGGTACGGGCGGCGAGCCGCAGCGAGCCGGGACCGGTGCCCTCGCGGCCGTGGTGGACCGCTTCGAGGCGCAGGTCGTCGCCGTAGATCTCCCGCCATCGGGCGAGCAGGGCGGCGGCCCGGTCCGGGCGCCCGGCGGCCAGCGCCCGGCCCACGTCGGAGGCGGGGCCGAGCAGGACGACGAGCCCTTCGGCGGGCAGTTCGGACCGGTCGACCAGCGGCTGCCCGCCGCCGCGGGCGTGGGCGGCGGTGACCAGCCGGCACAGCTCCGCCCAGCCCCGGGCACCGTCCCGGGCCAGGAAGGCGGCCCGGGGGGCGGATTCCTGGACGAAGGCGCCGCCGAGGACCGGGGTGCGTGTCCGCCGGTCCCCGGCGGCGTCCTCTCCGGTGCGGTCCGTCACAGCCCCCACCGCGAGCTCCACCCCGAAGAGCGGCCGCACCCCGGCCCTCCCGCAGGCCCTGGCGAAGCGGACCGCGCCCGCGAGCGTGTCCCGGTCGGTCAGCGCGAGGGCGTCCATCCCCCGCTCGGCGGCGCGCTCCGCCAGCCGCTCCGGGTGCGAGGCCCCGTACCGCAGGGAGAACCCGGAAGCGGCACGCAGATGCGTGAACCCTGGCATCCGCACCTCCTGAACCGATCCGTACTCACCCCCTCGCTCTCCACCATAAACCAAGTTTCGAACACTCGTACGATAACCGGGCGGCCCCTGAGGCGGCGGCCGGAGCGCACGTCACTCGCAGAACACCCGCACCTTGGCTTCGGGGTCGTCGACATCCACGCTGACCTCGTCGAGCTGGTCGATGAGCTCTTCGAGATGCTGCGGCTTGAGGTCGGCGAGGTCGACCGGCACGCCCGACCTGCGCAGCTCCTCGTTGACCCGGGTGACCGCCTTCGGCGGGAGCAGGCTCGTGAGCCGGACCCCGGCGCGCAGCAGCTGGAGCGGCACCCGGATGTCGACCCGGCTCGTTCCGTCACCGGTGACGTCCGTCGTGTCCACGACCATCACACGCAGGTACGTGCGCCGGGCCCCGGGGCGGGGCGCCGCCGGGCGCTCCCGGGGCTGTTCCCGTTCGAGGGCGTCGATCAGCCGCTCGGCCTCGTCCGCGGTGACCTTGCCCTCGGCCAGCATCCGCAGGATCTGACGGCGTTGTTCATCCATGACTGCTCCTTCGCTCTTCCAGGTCATCTGATGCTCACCAGCACGGCCGTACGGTCGTGCTCGATCTCGAAGCGGGTGCCGGGCAGTGCCCACAGCAGCAGCCCGGCACCGCACAGCGCCCCCACCGGGCTCACCCGGAGGGCGAGGCAGGCGACCAGCGCGGCCGGCGCGGCGAGGAGCAGCAGCGGCGCCAGCAGCAGCACCACCGGCAGGACGGGGACGTGGAGCCGTCGGCGGCGGCCACCGGGACGGTGAAGGCCCACCGTCACCAGCTGCGGCATCACCGGGACCGCTCCAGCTCGTCCAGCGCCTCCTGGGCGGTGATCTCCCCACGCCGCAGGCGGTCGACGACATCGGCGGCGCCCGTGGGCGCCGGGTCGGTGTCAACGAAGTCGAGCTGCCCGGCGATCCGGTTCAGCCGGGACTTGACCGTCGGATAACTCACTCCGAAGATCCGCTCCATCTCCTTGATCGAACCGTGCGCCCGGACGAACGCGGCGACGAACACCTGGTCGTCGATACCGAGCTGGGCCAGCTGCGGCGGCTCGAACCGCCCCTCGACCGCGATGTCGTTGCCGACGAGGCGGACCCGTTCGACCACGAACGGCCGCCCCTGTGTCAGGTCCGTCAGCTCCTGCCAGTCCACCCTCGACTCCTTCACACCTCGGCGACGCGCCTACCACTCCTTTGTATCTTGAGTTTTTTCAATCCACAACTACTAGAACTTAATTTTCTCAAGCTCGACCTTAATTATCCAAGGTCCTGACGATTCCCCCCGCAGACGCCGGAACGGGCGGCCACGGCTCCCCCGCACACGGGCGGGCGGGGGCGCTCAGCCGTTCGGCCCCGTCCCGCCTGCACGGACGGCCGAAGCCACCGAGCGTGGGGACATGACTTTCGCTGCCGAGGTGAAGAACGCCGTCACTCCACGGGCCGCGCTGCTCGTCATCGGTGTGCTCGGACTGCAGTTGCTGTTCATCGCCTCCTACGTCGGCGCCCTGCACCATCCGAAGCCGACGGACGTGCCCTTCGGCGTCGTCGCCCCCCGGCAGGTGTCCGCCCGGCTCGTCGCCGACCTGAAGGCGCTCCCCGGCGGCCCGCTGGACCCCCGCGAGGTCACCGACGCGGCCGAGGCCCGCGCCCAGATCCTCGACCGCGAGATCGACGGCGCCCTGATCGTCAGTCCCCGGGGCACCACCGACACCCTGCTGGTCGCCTCCGGCGGCGGCGCCTCGCTGTCCACCGCCCTGACGAAGATCATCACCGAGGCCGAACTGGGCCGTCAGCGCACCGTGCGGACCGTGGACGTGGCCCCGGCCTCCCCGCAGGACTTCAACGGGATCTCGTCGTTCTACCTGGTGGTGGGCTGGTGCGTGGGCGGCTACCTCTGCGCCTCGATCCTGGCGATCAGCGCGGGCTCCAAGCCCGCCAACCGGCGGCGCGCGGTGATCCGTACGGGCGTCATGGCGCTGTACTCGATCCTGGGCGGAATCGGCGGCGCGATCATCATCGGGCCGGTCCTCGGCGCCCTGCCCGGAAGCTTCTGGGGGCTGTCGGGCCTGGGCGCGCTGACCGTCTTCGCGGTCGGCATGATCACCCTCGCGCTCCAGGCCCTCACCGGCATCGTCGGCATCGGCCTGGCCGTCCTGGTCGTGGTGATCGCGGGCAACCCGAGTGCCGGTGGCGCCTACTCGCTGCCGATGATCCCGGACTTCTGGCGGGCGATCGGTCCGGCGCTGCCGCCCGGGGCGGGCACCTGGGTCGCCCGCTCGATCGCCTACTTCCGGGGCAACGCGGTCACCGGCCCGCTGCTGGTGCTGTCCGCGTGGGCGGTGGTGGGCACGGTCATCACCCTTCTGACCGCCATGCGCCGCACCCCGGAGGAACTCAGCGGCGAGCGCCCCCCGTTCGGCTCGACGGTCGACTGACCCGGGCCTGCCGTCAGGACGCGCGAAAAGGGCTGGCGGGCCGGGAGAACGGGAGCTACGCTGCCCGGCGATGACTACTCACTCCCTCAGCAGATGGGGGGATCCGTCCACGCAAGGTGAGTGCTGATGCGCACTCATGACGCGGACACGGATTCCCGATTGTCCTTCTGGCGGCGCGTGCGCGAGTTCGCCGTCCCGCCCTCCATGATCGAAACCGCGACCGCCCGCCGCCGTGCCGGTGACTGGGCGGGGGCCTGCGCCGCAGCGGGCATCGACACCGATCTCGCCCCGCGCTCCGTGGCACGCGTCCACGGCCGGGAGTTCGCCGCCCGGCTCCGGGACGACCTGCGCCATCTGGCGCCCGACCTGCTCCGCTGGCACCTGCCGAGGATCGCGCCTCGCGGACTGCTGCGTCCGGGGCTGACGCTCTCCCTGGCCCGGTACGTCACCGAGGGGCCCGGACCGGTGCGCCCGGTGCACCTGGTGGTCCGGACCCCGCCCGCCTGGGCGGACGCCGGCCAGCGGATCAGCCTCGCGCTGTGGGACATCGCCGATCCCGGTACGGACGCCCGCCGCCACCCGCACCACCACCCCAGCCCCCGGTTCCGCCTCGACCTGCACCGCCATCTCTGGGACGCGCGCCGGACCGGTGAGCTGCGGACCCGGTCCGGGGCCGACGTACGGGAATCGGTGCCGGAGGACGAGCGGGAGGCGGTGCCCTCCGGCACCTGGGACATGGTGCCCTCCGGTATACGGGAGGCGCTGCCGGACGTGCGGCGCTGCGCCGCCGAACGGTGGGCGGCCGAGGCGGAGATCCTGCTGCGGGCCGAAGGGCGGTCCGCCGGCACGGTCGCCGTGCGGCTCGGAGCCCGGCGGCGGCTGCTCCTGGAACTGGTCACGGAACGGGACGGCTCCGGACCGCCCGTACCGCGGATCGCCTCCGTCCGCACCGCCCCGGCCCCGGGCGGCGGCGCCCGTACGCCTCCGGTGCTGCCCGACGCGGCGACCTGGGTGCCGCCCGACCTCGATCTGCTCCGTACCGGCTGGATCGAGGCCGACCGGCTGCACCCGCTGGTTCTCGCGGCCCTGGTACCGGGGCACCCGGTCTCCGGCCCCGCCCGGCCCCCCGACCCGGCCGGGGAGCCGCGCGCCGTGGAGTGCCGCGGCGCCCGGCACCGGATCGGCCTGGTCGACGGGGTGCTCTCCCCGCTCGACCACGACCCCGCCGAGATCCACCGGGAGGAGCTGCTGGTCGCGCTGACCGGCACTCCGCTGCCCTGCCTCCGGGCCATCGACGAGGCCCACCGCAGGCCGGACTGTCTTCCCGGCGTACGCGAACGCCTGGACCACGGTGACATCGCCGGTGCGCTGGCCGTCGTCGAAGGGCTGCTGGGCCCCGGCGCGGTGCTGCGCGACGGTGAGCTGCGCGACGAACTGGAGGCGGCCGCGCGGCAGCGGATCACCTACGGGCTGTACCGGGCGGGCCTGGCCGAAGGGCCCGGCCGTGCCCCGTACGGCCGCCCCGGTCCCCGCCGCCCGCGCCCGCGTCACGCGGCCCTCCGCTGACGCGGCCCCCGGACACCACACACTCACCCCAGACCCCGAAGGTGATCAGCCATGCCCGCGCACACCCCTGCCCCCACGGACCTCACCCCCTCCGGCCCCGTCCCGGACCAGAACTCCCAGCTCGGCATCGCCCGCGAACTGACGGCCCTGCTCCGCGACACCACCACCGAACCCCGTCCCGACATCCAGCTGGAGGCCCTGACCCTGGCCGTCGCCGCCGACCTGCCCGTCCTGCTGTGGGGCGAACCCGGCATCGGCAAGACCGCCGCCCTCACCCAGCTCGCCACGGCCCTGGACCTTCCGCTGACCACGGTCGTCGCCAGCGTCCACGAACCGTCCGACTTCTCGGGGCTGCCGGTCGTCGGCGACGACCCCGCCGAACAGGGCGTCCCGATGGCACCGCCGGACTGGGCGGTGCGCCTGGTACGGGCGGGCCGGGGGCTGCTGTTCCTGGACGAGCTGTCCACCGCCCCGCCCGCCGTCCAGGCCGCCCTGCTCCGGCTGGTGCTGGAGCGGCGGATCGGCTCCCTGCGGCTGCCGCCCGGGGTACGGATCGTGGCCGCAGCCAATCCGCCTTCCTCGGCGGCCGACGGCTGGGAGCTGAGCCCGCCGCTGGCCAACCGGTTCGTCCACCTCCAGTGGACCCACGACCACGAGGTCGTGGTGCGCGGCCTCGGCGGGACCTGGCCCCGGGCGGCACTTCCCCGGCTCGCCCCCGAGCGGCTGCCGCAGGCCGTGGACTTCGCACGGCGCGCGGTGTGCGGGCTGCTCACCGCCCGCCCGCCGCTCGTGCACCGGCTGCCGAGCGGCGAGACACGCCGGGGCGGTCCCTGGCCGTCACCCCGGAGCTGGGACATGACACTGTCCCTGATCGCGTTCGCGACCGCGGCCGGCTCCTCCCGGGACGTCCTCTCCCTGCTGGTCCGGGGCACCGTGGGAGACGGCCCCGGACTGGAACTCCTGGCGAGCCTGGACCGGATGGACCTGCCCGACCCGGAGACGCTTCTCGCCGACCCGGCGGGCGCCATCCTGCCCGAGCGGGGGGACCTGCGCCAGGCCGTGCTCGACGGCGTGGTGGCGGCGGTCCGCAACCGCCCGGAGGAGTCCCGCTGGGACGCGGCGTGGGCACTCCTGGTCCGGGCGCTGGAGACCGGGGCGCCGGACGTGGTGGTCATCCCGGCGACCACACTCGCCTCGCTGCGCCGGGAGGAGTGGAACGTACCGGCCGCGATCGAGCAGCTCGCCGGAGTGGTGTCGCTGTCCCGGCGGGCGGACCGGGCCGCGGCCCGCACGGCCGGCCGGGAGGCCGTCGGCGCGAAGGCGGGCCGATGACCTCCGGCCCGTCCGGGGCACTGGACCTCGACAAGCTGTTCGCCGCCCGGCTGCAGGCCGTCCGGGCCCGGCCCTATCTGGCGACGGCCCTGTTCGCCCTGCACGTGGTGGAGTCGCGGCGGGTGCCGACGATGGCCGTCGACCGGTACTGGCGGTGCTACGTCTCGCCCGGCTTCGTGGACCGGACCCCGGTGGAGGAGCTGGCCGGCGTCTGGGTCCACGAGGTGTCGCATCTGCTGCGCGACCACCACGGGCGCAGCGACCGGGTCGCCCGGGAACGCGGGCTGACCGGCCCCGCGGAGCGGCTGCGGATGAACATCGCCGCCGACTGCGAGATCAACGACGACGTGTACGGCGACGGGCTGCTCGCGCCGCGGGACATCGTCGAACCGGACGCCCTGGGGCTTCCCGAGGGCCTGCTCATGGAGGAGTACGTACGCCGGTTCCGGCTCGGGCCGCACACCCAGAACCTGGCCTGGCTGGACTGCGGCAGTGGTGCCGACGGGCTGGAGCGGGAGTGGGACCTGGGGCCAGACGGCGCGCACGGGCTCAGCGAACAGGAACGGGACGCGGTCCGGTTCCGGGTGGCGCGGGGGATCACCGGCCGCCCGGGGGACGCGCCGAGGAGCTGGCAGCGATGGGCCGAGCAGGCCTTCCACCCACCGCAGCCGTGGCGGAAGCTGCTGGGCGCGGCGGTCCGCTCGGCGGCCTCCGGGTCCGGCGCGGGCGAGGACTACACCTACGGCCGTCCGTCACGGCGTTCGGCCGGGGTACCCGGTGCCGTGCTGCCGAGCCTGCGGCGCAGGCCGCCCCGGGTGTCGGTGGTCATCGACACGTCCGGCTCGGTCAGCGACGCCGAACTCGGCAGCGCGCTCCTGGAGATCGCGGCGATCTCCCGCGCGGTCGGCGGCCGACGTGACCTGATCACCGTCCTGCCGTGCGACGCGGCCGCCCGGATCGCGCACCCGCTGTGCCGTGCCGAGGGAATCCCGCTGATCGGGGGCGGGGGCACGGACCTGCGCTCGGGCTTCACCCGGGCGCTGCGGATGCGGCCGGGGCCCGATGTCGTCGTGGCCCTGACCGACGGCCAGACGCCGTGGCCGAGCACCCGGCCGCCGTGCCGGACGGTGGTGGGCCTGTTCCCCCGGACCTGGGACGAGGACGGCCCTGGACGCCGCGTCCCGAACACCCCGCCCGCGTGGGCGCGCACGGTCGTCATCGGTCCGGCCGCCCCGGCACGGTGAATCCGGGCCCGGCGCGGCCGGTGCGGCCCGCCCGGGTACTGTCCGCTTGTTCGATTCGATCCCCCTGGTCAGGGGGTTGGGCAGGGGAGGGCGTCATGAACGGTGCGAGCCGGGCCGGGAACACGTGGAAGCCGGACAACCAGGAGGGCGGGGCACTCGCGGGCCGGTGGTGGCAGTGGGCGCTGTCGGCGCCCGACGACCGCAGCCCGGTCAAGGACGAGACGGGTGAGCACGCCGCCTGGAACCAGCCGGACGACCTCTGGTTCCTGGCGGGCACGTACGGCGGCCGGGTGGTGCGGCGCTGCGCGATCCCCTCGGACCGGCCGGTCTTCTTCCCCGTACTCAACATGCAGCACCCCCGGTCGTACTCCAGGGTGCCGCTGTCCATGCCGGTGGTGGAGGCCGCCGCCTCGCTCAACAGCGTCCCGCTGCCGCTGCACGAGTTCACCGCACCGTTCCGCACGGGCCTGGTCCAGCGTTACGCGTGGGGCGTCTGGGGCGGTTTCGCCCCGCTGACGCCTGGCGAGTACGTGCTGGAGATCAGGGCCAGGGCCGCCAACGGCTTCTGGGTCGACACCACCTACCACCTGGAGTCGAAGGCCCCCTGATCCGCCCCTGGGCCCGGTACGCCCGAGGCGTCCGGGCCCGTCGCCGCGCTGCCGCCTGCCGGACGGCCCTCCGGGCACAGGCGGCAGTTCGGCGCCAGCACCTGGGCAGGGACCGGTACCCGCCGTCATGCTGGGACGGTCTCGTGAGGCAACGAGAAGCACCGTAGGACCAACTCCCTTTTTCATGACGGAGGTTGTTCATGCGTCGCCGATTCATCGCCCCGCTCGCCGCAGCCGCCCTGGCGCTTCCGCTCACCCTGATCGCGGCCGGGTCCGCCACGGCCGCCCCCGCCGACAAGCCCCAGGTACTCAGCTCCTGGACCCAGACGAGCCTCTCCAGCTACAACGCCTGGAACAACGCCCGCAACAACAAGGGAGTCTGGTCCGCCTACGGCTTCGACTGGTCGACGGACTACTGCAGCAGCTCGCCCGACAACCCGTTCGGATTCCCGTTCCAGACGGCCTGCGCCCGCCACGACTTCGGCTACCGCAACTACAAGGCCGCCGGGGCCTTCCCCGCCAACAAGTCACGCGTCGACTCCGCGCTCTACGAGGATCTCAAGCGGGTGTGCGCCTCCTATTCCGGCGCGAAACGCACCGCGTGCGACGGCACCGCGTGGACGTACTACCACGCCGTCGACATCTTCGGCGTGGCTCCGGCGAAGGACGAAACCACCCGAACCGACTGATCTTCGTCCGCCGCTCCGCAGCCACTTCCCTCTGCCGACCAGCTCTGAGTGCCCCCATGGTTTCCCCGCACGCGCCCCCGGTAAGGGCTCTGATGAGCCATCATCGAATTGGGCGGGAAAAGTCGGGCACGCGGTGCCCGCACCATGCGGAGGAGGCGTCAAGTGCGTAGTCGGGTGCGCGCGTCGGACGGGCGGCATCTGGTGGTGGAGCGGCTCGGGGATCCCCGGGGCAGACCGGTCTTCCTGCTGCATGGAATGCCGGGCAGCCGGCTCGGTCCGGCCCCGCGCGGCATGGTCCTCTACCAGCGCAAGACCCAGTTGATCACCTACGACCGGCCGGGATACGGCGACTCCGACCGGCTGCCGGGCCGCTGTGTCGCCGACGCCGTCCAGGACGTGCGGGCCATCGCGGACCACCTCGGGCTGGAACGATTCGCCGTGGTGGGCCGGTCCGGTGGTGCCCCGCACGCCCTGGCCTGCGCGGCCCTGATGCCCGAGCGGGTGACCCGGACGGCCGCACTGGTCGGTCTGGCCCCCCGCAGCGCCGACGGGCTCGACTGGTTCGAGGGGATGGCCGCCTCCAACGTACTGGCGTACTCCACCGCGTCGGCCGATCCGGACGGGCTCGCGGAATCGTTCATCTCACGGTCCGCGGTGATCCGGCAGAACCCGGTCCAGCTCATCGACGAGCTGCGCCAGGAACTGACCGAATCCGACCGGATGGTGGTCAACGACGCCGGGGTCCGCACCATGCTGCTGCGCAACTACCGCGAGGGGCTGCGTACATCGGCCTGGGGCTGGATCGACGACGCGCTCGCGTTCTGCAACCCCTGGGGGTTCGACCCCGCGGACATCCCGGGTCCGGTGCTGCTGTGGCACGGCGAGAAGGACGTGTTCACCCCGGTCGGCCACTCACGCTGGCTGGCCGAACGCATCCCGAACTCCACCGTGGTGGTGGAGCCCGCCGCCGCCCACTTCGACGCACTGCACGCCCTGCCCAGGATCCTGAACTGGCTGCTGGAGCCGTCCGCCTGCTGAGCCGTGGGCAGAGACAGGGGGAGCGTCCGGCTGGCCGCCGGACGCTCCCCGTCTCTCAGACCTGCATCGGTTCCAGCTCGCGCTCGAACCTGACGTCCTCCCGGGCGATCCTGGTCATCGGGTGGTCGTCACCGAGCTGTCGGGCCAGCTCCTCCACCGTCTCAGACCTCAGCCGGATGGCCTCGTCCTTGCGGCCCATCGCATCGAGCGTGACCGCCATGTTCGACGTCATGGCCAGGGTCTCCGGGTGATGCGCTCCCAGAACCCTCCTGAGCTGGCCGGCCACCTTCTCCTCGGTCTCCAGCACCAGGTCGAGATCGCCCCGGACCGCCGTCGCGTTCGCCAGGTTCATCACGCAGAACAGGGTGTTCGGGTGCTCCGGCCCGTACACCTCCCGCATCGCGGCGACCACGCGGGTCAGGACCCGTACCGCCTCCTCCGAGGCGCCGGTCCCCGACTGGTAGACCCCGAGGTTGTTCAGGGCCGCCAGGGTGTACGGGTGCTTCTCCCCCGGCACCTTCATGTACTGGTCGACGACCTCCTGTGCGGCGTCCCTGGCCTCGGCCGTCTCCCCGGCCGCGTGCAGGTCGGCCGCCAGATTGAGGTCGCAGGCCAGCGACTCCGGGTTGGCGGCGGTGTACTTGGCACGGTACCTGGCACGGGTGGCCACCGTGAGCCTGCGGGCGTCCTCGAATCTGCCCGCCCGGCGCAGCGACACCGCGAGGCTCTTGGCCGCGCTCAGAGTGCCCGGGAAGGCCCGGCCGAGCGTGGCCTTGTAGCTGTCGTACGTACGGCTGAGGATGTTGGCCGAGTCCTCGTACCGGCCGACGTCCCGCAGGTCACGGGCCAGGTTCATGGCCGAGGAAAGGCTGTAGGGGTGTTCCGGTCCGAGCACCTCGACGCGGCGGTCGAAGACGTCCTGGTCGATCTCGCGGGCCTTGGCGTGCTGGCCGATGGAGCGCAGGGTGAACGCCAGGTTGTTGGCCGCGGCCAGCGTCCTCGGGTGCGACTCGTGGAAGATCTGGTTGAATCCGTCGGTCGCCTCGGTCGCCAGCTCGATCGCCCTGGTGTACTCCCCCAGCGTGCCCAGGTCGGTCGCCAGGCTGCTGGTGCTCATGTAGGTGTGCGGGTGCTCCGGCCCCAGGACTTCACGCTGCGTCGCCAGGGTGATCTCGTCGAGTTCCCTGGCTTCCACGTAACGGCCGCGCGAGCGGTAGATGTTGGAGAGGTGGAAGCAGAGGTAGAGGTACTGGATGTCCCGCTCGCCGAGCGTCTCCCGCCAGATCTCCCGCAGCTCCTCGCAGAGCGTGGTGGCGGTCCGGAAGTCACCGCGCTTCCAGAGGTAGCGAACCCGGTCGATCAGCAGCCTGCGGGCCTCCGGCTCCTTGCAGTTGCGCGCGTCGGACGGGCCGAGGTGCGGCCAGATGGTGGCGAACTGCGTCCAGGTCGAAGGGTTGTCGATCGGCTCGTCGTCGTCGGGCCGGGCACCCGCCAGGATGCGGTGCACGGCGTGCCGGGCATCGCGCTGCTCCTGCTCGCTGAGCTGGGCCCGGATCACCGCCTGGACGAGCCGGTGCACCTGGATGGAGTTGGAGACCTGGTCGACCTTGGCGAGGGCGAACCGGCCGATCTCCCGGATGACCCGGCCCAGCACCAGCTTCTCCTGGAGCGAGGCGTCGTACGGCTTCAGCGCCTCGATCATCTCCTTGCTGTACAGCAGGTTCCCGGAGATGGGCTCGGGGGCGAAGAAGGCGCAGAGCTGGAGCAGCCGCACCGCGGCCGGCGAGCGCTCCTTGAGCCGCTGGATGGAGATGTTCCAGGTCGCGGCGACCGGTTCCGGGTATCCGGCCGGCTGGTTGAGCGCCAGAACCTCAGGGGCCTGCTGGGCCAGCTGCTCCAGGTAGGTGTCGATCGGAGTGGCGGTCTCCGCGATCCAGGCCGCCGCCTGCTCGACCGCCAGCGGCAGGTCACCGACGGCTGTGGCCACCTGGGCTGCGTCCTCCTCGCTCAGCCCCGGGGCCCGGCGCTGGAGGTGCTCGATGGACTCCTCCCGCAGGAAGACGTCGACGGGCAGCGCGTCGCCGTGCTGGGACCAGGCCTGGTTCCGCGAGGTGACCAGGATGTGTCCGGACCCGCCCTGCGGGAAGTAGCGCCGCAGCCGCTCGGGGTCGTCGGCGTTGTCGAAGACGAGCAGCCAGCGGTCCGAGGGCACCCCGCGCCGCAGCAGGTCGACGGCCTCCTGGGAGGCTGCCGCCATGTCGTCGCCGCCCTGGGCGCCCAGCCGGACGGCGAGCTCGGCCAGCGAGGCCACCACGTCGTCGGTCTGCTCGGAAGATATCCACCAGACCAGGTCGTAGTCCGCCATGAAGCGGTGCACGTACTCCAGCGCGACCTGGGTCTTGCCGACGCCGCCGAGTCCGTACAGGGTCTGCGGCTGCGGCAGCACGACGGCCATCCCTCCGCCGAGCTGGTCGCGCATCCGCTCCAGGACCAGGGAGCGGCCGGTGAAGCCGGGGTTGCGCGGCGGGGCGTTCCAGATCCTGGGGACGGTGCCGGGGAAGCGCGGACCGGGCGAGACCGCGTCGGTGAGCTGGACGGGGCGGTCCAGAGCACGCAGCAGGGCCGAGGTGGCGTGCACCTCGTCGAGCCGGAAGAGGTCGACGGGGTTGCGGTCGATGTAGGGCGCGGACAGCCGGACGTCACCGACCCTGAGCGGCAGCAGATGGCGTCGGCCGCCTCCGGGGTCCTCGGCGACGGCGCGGTCCCAGACGTTCACCGCGCGCTGGGACTTGAGGTAGGCCGCCGAGAGCAGCACCACGGTGCGGGCGGCGTTCTCCCCGGCCGCAACCGGTTCCGCCTCGCCCCGCTCGGCGGACACGTCGCGCGGGACGACGCGGAACCCGGCGCGGGTGAGCACGGACTCGATCCAGTCGGCCCACATCCGGTTCTCCGCCACGTAGCTGAGGAAGAGGTCGGCGGGCAGGGCGGGGCGGCGCCGGGTGAAGGCGTCCCGGATGCGCAGCCGGACCTCCTCGCCGACCGGCGGCATCGAGGTGACCTGCTGGCTGGTGATGACGGAGGTGAGCCGTTCGAAGGCGGAGAGCAGGGAGTTGGTGAGCCCCGCCTCGTCGCCGAAGGTCGCGAGGGTCTCCTCGTAGGCGTAGTAGGGGCGGTACGGAATCTCCACCGCGCCCCAGTAGGCGGTGAGTTCGTCACCGGACAGGTTGCGCGGCAGGCGGTCGAACTTCAGCCGGGCCAGTGCCCGTCCCGCGTCAGCCTTCTCCTTCTCGCCCTCGTCGATGCGCATCGGGACGGGATAGATCGAGATGGGGCGGCCGGTGTAGCGCTCGGCGATCTGCCGGGCCACGGAGGCGGCGCCGTCGATGGACTGGTCGCTGAGCGTGAAGCAGTCGACGAGGATGTCGGGGAGGTGGACGGTGCAGATGTCGGCGATGTCGCTGAGGCCGGTCCGGCTGTCGATGAGGACGTAGTCGTAGTGGGCCTTCATGTCGTCGCGCAGGGCGTCGAAGAAGTGGCCGCCGCCGAGCCGGTCGTAGAAGTTGTCCCAGTCGAAGGTGGAGACGGTCGCGGAGTACTCACGGTTCTGCCGTCCGGCGGAGACGAAGTCGAGCGTGCCGCCCTGCGGGAACTCCCAGCCGAGTGCCTCGGGGGCGAGCGAGACCGCGTGCGGCTGGATACGCGCGTAGTCGCGGTGCCAGTCGTCGGCGCGCTGGACCGGGCTGGTCGCCGCCCAGGCGTACTCGGTGATCAGATCGATGACACCGGTGGTGGCGCCGAGGGTCGACGGGTCGAGGAACGGGTGGAAGAAGCGGTGGAGTCCCGGTGCCTCCAGGTCCCAGTCGACGGCCAGCACCCGTTTTCCGTTGGCGGCGAGTATCCAGGCGGTGTTGGCCAGGGCCATGGTGCGCCCGGTGCCGCCCTTGTACGAGTAGAAAGTGACGATGCGCCCGTCACGACCGGCCGTCATCCGTGTCCTCCGCATCCGTCGCAGGATCGTGTGTCTCGGGGATGTAGTTCGTCTGCGCCATCGGCCCCATCAGCCGGGTCCGTTCGGTGTGCCCGCCACCGCCGGTGGCGGGCGGATAGACCGCCGCGTGCCGCAGATACTGCTGGGCCGCCACCTCGACGACCTGCGGCAGGATCTGCCCGAACGCCTCCATGCTGGGTACGCCCTTGGCCGCGGAGCGGCAGAAGGCCCGCCCCTGGCTCATCTTGATCGGCATGGTCTGTTCGAGTTTCGCGGTCAGTTCGGCTTCGGCCGCCATGCTCTCGGGGTCCTCGCGGCTCCACGGCACGACCATCGTCACCCAGGGGCGGTCCTCGGCGTCGAAGGCGGCGAGCCGCCTGCGGCGGTCCTCGTCCTGCAGGGCCCAGCGGTCGACGAGCAGGATCTCCGGCCTGCTCGGCGGCTGCTTGCCCTCGCCGTGCCCCGCTTCCTCGTCGAAGGACGAGATGGTCGCCTGGTAGTTCAGGGAGCGCACCAGGTCCTCCGCCACGTAGGCCAGCGGGCGGGCGGCGGTGGGGTGGTAGGGGTTCCAGTCCTGCGGGTTGTCACCGTAGTAGTCGGCGCTGCGGCCCGGGGGCAGGTCGTGCCGGGTGGGCGCGGCGACGGTGACCTGCATGGGGCGGGGGCCGCCGACCGCGCTGTTGCGCGGGCCGAAGGCGCTGGGGGCGAGCCGGTAGTCGACGGGGCGTCCGGTGCCGATCCTGATCGTGTCGGCCACGTTGACGATGCGCTTGGCGAGCTCGTAGACCGCGCGCTCGTACTCCTCGGCGAACAGCCTGAGCTTGATGAGACCGTAGAGCCCGTCACTGACGTAACGGTCCCCGAAGTCACGGTGGTTGAACTGAAGCCGCTCCGCCGGGCCCGGGAGCTGGCTTGGCGGGACGGGCACCCAGAGAGCCGGGACGATCGCCTCGGCCGGCTGATTGGAGCGGGCCCGGTAGTGGATGGCGCGCTGCGCGAAGGCGTACCACTCCTTGCCGCACATCTCACTGGCGAAGTAACGCGGCGAGAACAGCGGAACGAACACCCGGCAGGTGGCGAGCACCTCGCCGAGCCGTTCCGACCAGCCCTCGCCGGAGCGTATCTCGCGGTCGATGAAGCCCGCGGGCGCGCCCGCGGGCAGATCCGTCATGGCCAGCACATGGTCACAGAGATCCTTGAAGAGGCGTTCGACCCACATGTCGGGGTCCGTTGCACCGCCGTACCCCGGTGTGTGGGCGTAGCTCAAGAAGAAGTACGGTCGATGGTCCGCCGCTCGCTGCTGCGTCATCGCGTGCACACGACCCCCGTCCTGTGTGAGCACCCGCACCCGTGGAGTGGAGTGAATGCGAGCGAATTCATCATTCCGGAGCGGACCTTGCTCCACCCCCATGGCGTTCGGTCATTCAACGCCGGTTTTCAGTCATCCGTTCCCGAGCCGAGTCGGCATATTCCTTGATCGAATTCGGTCTGCGGCCGTTCTTCCCAGTTGTCCCGTGCACTCCACACCCCCGTTCGAACCGGAATTCGAGCCTCAGACTTCTTTTCGCATCAGATCCAGCAGACGCTTTCCGCTGACGGTGAGCTCAGCGGCGCCTTCCAGCGTATCGAGGGCCTGTGACACACCCTCAAGACAGCGCGGATCGAATGCGCCCAACGCCACCCGCTCATAGGTGTCGGCCAGCAACCGGGAAAACGGAACTGGTTCTTCCTGCCAAGGAATCCGATGTTCCCAGGAGCCGTCCGCCGCGTAAAGATCCGCGACATCGGCAAGCGCCCGCAATTCGGCCCGCCGGAAACCCCGCAGCAGCGCGAACGCCAGGTCCTGCGCACCTGCGTCCGCCGAGATTCCCAGGGCGCCGTATCCGTGCCGCCCCACGGCGGGTTCGGAGGCGGCGAGATGACTGAGCGGCGTGAGAGTGGTGAGGCTCCGGACCATTTCCGCGGCCCGCGCGGGGGCCTTCGCCTCGATCAGCACCCAGGCCTCGCCGAGCCGGAACACCAGGTCCGCGGCGGCCCGGTCACCGAGCGCCGCCGCGGCCGGCGCGGTGAAGCAGTCGCGGTACGGATCGAGGTCGTCGAGCGCCAGCTCGAACACCGGACCGGGTACACCGCCCGGCATCGCGAACCGGCGCACCGGCCGCCAGCCGGGGGCGGCCGTCCGCGGCCGGGTGACCCGCCGCTCGGCCGGAGCGCCCCCGGCGCCGTCCCACCGGACCAGGAAGCCGTCCTCGACGGCGCGCACCCGCGCCGTGCCCCGCTCCCCCGCACCCTCGAGCCGCAACTCGCCGAGACCGGGCAGGACCAGTCGGCCGTCCGCGTGACCGACGTCCACGGGAAGGTCGAGACCGGCCCGGACGGCGGCGACCGCGAGATACGCCGGAAGCCGTCGCGCGGCCGTCACGTCCCCCGCCCCCGTGTGGAGCGATTCCAGCGCGCGCAGCAGCCAGGTGCGGGTGTACGGGTGGGCCAGTACGCCGTCCAGGCCGCGGACACCCTCGTCGGACGTCTCGATCGCGACGGCCAGCTCCCAGGCCCGCGCCCATGGCTCTCCGCCCCGCCCCTCCAGGTCGGCGTTGAGCCGGGCCAGCAGCATGCGGGTGAGGTCCCGCTGGGAGCCGGGCAGCTCCTCCCGCCCGGTCACCTCGGGAGCGACCAGGGAGGCCGCCGTCCGCGCCTCGACACCGCGCACCAGGGCGGCCAGGTCGGCGCAGTACACGGACGGGTTGTCGAAGGCGTCGGCCGGGCCGGCGGAGCGGTACCGGTGGGTGTAGAGCCCGCCGCCGCAGGAACGTACGACGGGACACCGCCGGCAGGTCTCACTGACCCCGGCCAGCCCGAGCTGCCGGGCCCGTACCCCCGGGTGGGCCGCCACCTCGTCGAAGCTGTGGGTGAAGACGTCGAAACCGGTGGCCGCGGCACCCTCGTAGGCGCTCTTGAGCGAGTCGACCTGCTCCAGCTGACCGTCGGTCTCGACGACGACGAGGTCGGTCGGGGCGAGCCCCAGGGACTCGGTGAGACTGGGGCCGCCGCTCAGTGTGGACAGCACCGAGGAAAACATCCGCACCGGCACCGGGCGCCCCTGCTCCTGCCAGCGGTCGAAGACCGCGAGGAGCCAGTCGGCGTACGCGGTGGGCGCCCCGTCCGGGCGCGGCGGCGGATCGTCCCAGGTGGCGTGCGGAAGCAGGAAGTCGATGAGCGGCGGTTCGAGTGCGGTGAGGGCGTCGAGGACCGCGTGGGGGTCGTTCTCGACGTCGATGGTGCACAGGAGCCCGAGGTAGAGGTGGCGGTAGCGCTCCTGCCGGAGCAGTTCCACGGCCCTGAGGACCAGCGGGTGGCTGCTGCGCCCGTCGGAGTAGCGGCGGTGGCGGTCGTTGGCGGCCTTGTCGCCGTCGAGGGAGATACCGACCCTGACGCCGAATTCGTCGAAGAGGTCGAGATACCGGGGACTGAGCTGCAGTCCGTTGGTATGAATGCGGAGATCGAGCTCCGCGACGCCGTCGAAGGCGGACGTCAGGGCTTCGCAGACGCGCCGCAGTCGGGCGGGCCCCGCCAGTAGGGGCTCCCCTCCGTGCAGGATCACTGACACGGAGGGCAGTGCGTGTGCCTTGGCATGCTCGGCCAAACGCTGAGCAGTCCGGAAGATGACGTCGTCAGAGATAGTTTTCGGGCGGGTGCGCCAACTCTGATCCGCATGTTCATAGACATAGCAATGGTCGCAGGCAAGGTCGCACCTGCTGTGCACTTTGAGCACGATTTCACGGAAGGGGACCAGGGGTCCTGTCATTCCCTCAGTCTAGCCAGCATGCACCGCGATTCAGAGCGCGGAGCTGAAGGTTGACGCCTGGGAGTGGCGGCCGGCCGAGGTGGTGAACACCCGGTCGAGCTTCCTGGTGGCTTCCGCGGTACCGAGGTCGATCCGGGAGAGCGGCACCGTGCTCTTCTTCGCAGCAGCGAAGGAGACAGAGGATTCGGAGGTCTTCATGGCAGTCCTTGAAGGGGAGTGTTCCGGGTCAGGGAAAAGCAGCCAGTTTCTGTACCATCACAGCGCCCGGCAGCACGACTGTACTACCCCTGACCAGCCGGGTCACTCCGACCAACTGCCCTTCACACGAGTGGATTACAGCCCGAATAGCGCAGTCGGGCGAAGGGTTCACTCCGCTGCGCGGAAAGGCGGAGACCCGGCGGGACGCACCGCGTCATCCGGGCGGAACGGTCCTGTCGGTCCACATCCCCTTCATGCAGTCCGTGACCCGTTCATGGGTGTCGCCCGCGACATCCGTGACCCTGGCCCGCACATAGAGCGACTCGACCCGCTGCGCGAAGCCTTCGGAGAACACCCCCACCAGCACCGTCTCGTGCGCGTCCACGCCTCCCATCAGGGGAAATCCCGCGCCGAACTCGATGAGCCTGAAGTCCGTCCCCGCCACGAAACCGGCGGCGGCCAGCTCTGCCGCGGCGCCGGAAACACTGTTCCACGGTGCGTCGGGCGCGTCCCCCTCGCCCTTCAGGACCACCCTGACGCTCCATGAGTCGATCACGGCCGTGTACTGGCCGCCGTTGAGCACCCCGACGCGCCAGGCGGGGGTTCCGTCGGCCAGCATCCCCTTCGCCCAGACGCCCCGCCACCCCAGGTGCGGACGGACCGTGCGGGCGTACTGCGCCCGCGCCAGCACCACACCCAGCGAGACCGCCAGAAGACTGCCCAGCACCTCCATGTCCATCAGGTGCAGCCGCCACGGCCACTGCGACCGGTCCCCCGGCGCCATGTTGCTCCGGACCGACTCCCAGACCAGCACCGCGACCAGCACCGCGAGAAGCACGAGGGGAACGGTGAACAGCAGGGCGCTCCGGCGCACCCTCACCTGTGCACCGGACACCGGGGTCTCACTTCTGCCCGTTCCCTCAGCCATCCGCCGTCCCCCCAGCGCACCGATTGCGATGAGACCGGAAAGCGGCAATCATCGCTAAAACAAGGCCAGTTGAACCACACTGCCACAGTGGGCCGGATCACACGAGAGCGTTTCAGGACCGAAAAACGCCGTTGGCGTCCCCGGACCGTTGCCGCGCGCGACGGGTCGCCTCTACGCTCTTGCCGCCATCCGGATCACCGATCGAGCATGCCGACAACCGCAAACGGGAGTGAACATGACGGCGCTTCCCGGGCCGCTCCAGAGCATGGTCTTCAGGAACGCCGATCTGCCGGCGCTCTTTCACCACACGGACGAGATCGCCATCGCGCGGCAGCGGGAGGCGGTGAACACCACCCGCATCCAGCTGATTCTGCTGGTCACGGGGGCTGTTCCAGCTGCATTCCCGTGGCACGCGGAGGTGGCCGGCACGTTTCGGCTCACCGATGGGGTCAGCGTGCTGGCCTACCTGGGTGTCCTGGTGACGGCGTACCTCTCGGCCCGGCGCAAAGCAAAGTCGCACTGGCAACTCAACCGCTCCGCGGCGGAGTTCATCAAGTCGATGTGCTGGCGCTACTCGGTCCACGGCTCACCGTTCGACACCGGCACGCATCACCCGGAGGCGGTGTTCGCCAACCGGCTGGAAGAGGGGCTCCAGGAGCTCCGCAAGGTGGGGTGGGCCGATCCGCGGGACCTGACGGCCGATTCGGGCGGGCTGATCACCGACTCCATGCGCGAGCTGCGGGAGAAGGCGTTCACCGTACGCAAGGAGACATACGTCCGGGACCGGCTGATCGAGCAGCGGAACTGGTACCGCAGGCGGCAGGAGGTGTCCCGGCGGGCCACCCTGGTCTGGTCGACCACGATCGGCGCGCTGACCGCGCTCGCCCTGGTGTTCGCGGTACTGAGGACGTTCTCCATGGCCGAATCCTTCGTCCTGACGGGGGCGCTCTCGGCCGCGGCGGCGGCCTGTCTCGCCTGGAGCGAGATGCGCCGCCACCACCCGCTGATCTCGGCGCACTCCCTGGTGGAGGAGGACCTGGAGGCCATGCAGGTGGCGATGGAGACGACACTGACGGAACGTCAGTGGCCAGGGGCGGTCTTCGAGACCGAGCGCATCGTCTCCCCGCAGCACACCGACTGGCTGGCCCGTCACCAGATGTGACGGACCGTCATTTTCCTGCGGGGCGGGCCGTCAGTCGCGTTCGACACCGTCGCGCCAGATGATCGTGACCGGGCGGCCCAGGCTCCGGGCGTAGGTCACGATGTCGCCCGTGCCGCCGAGACCGCGGGCGGGCTGGCCGTCCCAGACCGCGAGGAGGCGGTCGCAGTGGTCGGCGATGTAGGCGCCCGCCGCGTAGTAGGCCTCGTCGGTGGAGTGCGGGTAGTCCAGCCGGACCTCCCGGACCGCCCGGTCCTTGAGGGCCCGGTAGCGGGCGAGTTCGACCGCGTCGGCGAAACAGGACTCGTAGTCACCGCTCGGGATGACGACGGTGAGGTCCGCGCCGCGGGCCAGGGCGAGGTCGGCGAAGAGCTGGTCGGCCCCCACCGCCAGGCTGGAGAGCGCCTCCAGCGACCCTTCGACACCGCGGAGTGCCGCTCGCAGCCCCGCGAGCACATGGGCGTGGGCCTCTTCCGGAATGGTGCGATGACCGGTCACTCCGATGCGATTCACGGACCGAACCCCCTGAGGTGTCTGCCGGGGGCCCGGAGAGTCCTCCGGCTGGCACGGCGTCCGCCCCCGTTGCTCCTGCGTGACCGACCTGCCCCACATCATGCCAAATGCCGCGGGTCGAGCGGGAGCCCCCGCCCGGCATTCGGACGAGGGCTCCGTGCGTGGTCGGCCGCCTGTTCGAGGGGCGGAGCCGGAGTTACCGGAGGTGCCGGAGGCGTCAGTAGATGCTGACGCCGTACGCGCTCAGCGCCTCGGGGACGGGCTGGAAGTACGTGGTGCCGCCCGAGCTGCAGTTACCGCTGCCGCCCGAGGTGAGACCGATCGCGCTGGAGCCGGAGTAGAGCGGGCCGCCGGAGTCACCGGGCTCCGCGCAGACATTGGTCTTGATCATGCCGTAGACGATGTCGCCGTTGCCGTAGTTGACCGTGGCGTTGAGGCCCGTGACCGAGCCGCTGTGGGTGCCGGTGGTGGAGCCGCGGCGGGTGACGGACATGCCGACCGTGGCGTTGGCCGCACCGGTGATGTCGACGCTGCCGACGGTGCCCTCGTGGGAGACCGCGGAGTTGTCGTACCGGACCAGGCCGTAGTCGTTGGTCGGGAAGCTGGAGCCGGTCGTCGGGCCGATGCTCGTGGAGTTCGACGAGTTGGTGTACCAGGGCGGGTTGCCGTCGGTGCAGTGACCGGCGGTCAGGAAGTAGTAGGTGCTGCCGCTGCGGACGTTGAAGCCGAGGGAGCAGCGCCATCCGGGGGCGTATATCGCGTCGCCGCCGGAGATGAGCTTTCTGATCTGCCCGGTCGTGCGCTCGATCTTCAGCGCGCCCGCGTTGGCTCCGGCGGACTCCTTGATCCGCTCGATGTCCGCCTTGGAGACCGTGCGGTCGACGGTGACCACGAGCTTCTTGGTCGCCGGGTCGACGTTCCAGGCGGTGCCCGCCACATCGGCGCCGAGCACGGCGTCGCTCGCGGCGGAGAGCTGCTGGGTGCTGAAGGTGGTGGGCGAGTCGGCCTGGGCGCTGGGAACGGCCAGTGCGGCGACGGCGACGAGGCCCGCGGCGATGGCGACGGCCCGGGTGCGCCTGGCGGTGGAGCTGAGGGGGGCGGTGCGCTTGATCCTCACTTTTCATCCTCCCAAGGAGAAGTCGGGGGTCCGCCTGTGGGGTGGCCGGACCCGTGAGGCGCAGTCGTCGGCACGGCGGGAACCCGCGCCGCGGGCATGCCGTGCTCCTGACAAGCGCTGCGAGGGAGTATTCAAGGCGTCAACTTTTCACGCAAGAGGGCCCGTTGGCCGGCGATCTCCGCCCGTCCGGAAAACGGCCCCGGCGGCGCAGGTGGCGCCGGGGGCCGTGGTTCCGGGGATCTATGACGTGGTGTCAGCCGTCCACACGGTTGCGCTCCCCCGCCTCGACGGCGAGGGAGAGGGTGTTGCCGGGCGGCGGGAAGGGGCAGATGAAGTGGTCGGCGAAGGCGCACGGCGGCAGCAGCGCGCGGTTGAGGTCGACCGTCACGCTGCCGTCCCCGGCGGGCGCCGCGGGCCGCAGGAACCGGAAGCGGTAACTGCTGTTCCCGCTGGTGGCGTCGGCGAAGACCGCCCAGAGCGAGCCGTCCGGCTCGACCGCGACCCGCAGGGTGTGCCCGGCACCGTCCGCCTCGAAGGCGATCTCTCCGGCGAGCCCGAGACCGCGTTCCGCCCCGTCGGCGTTCTCGACCCGGACCGTGCGGGCGCTGTCGTACGGGCGGAAGGTGCCCGGGAACACCCAGCGCGGGTCGTACGGGGTGGCCTCGATGGCCCGGAAGGCGCGCCGGGCCGGGGAGTCGGGATCGAAGTCGCGTACCGCCCAGAGCCCTTCCCTGCTCAGCAGGACCAGCCGTCGGCGGCCGTGGGCGACGCGCGAGGTGCTGATCGGGCCACGGTCGGCGGTGAGGCGGACCTGGCCGGTGAAGGGTTCGCCGTCGACGGTCAGCCCGTCCTCGGCCGAGGCGCTGAGCACGACCGCCCCGTCGTCCTCCCGCCACTGCCCGGTCACCCCGGGGATGTTCCCCTCCGGGTGGCCGGAGAGCCAGTGGGTGCCCGTGAGGGAGAGCGGTCCGTAGGGTCCGGCGACCGTGGCGGTGCGCTCCTCGTGCCAGTGATTCCAGTCCTGTGCCGCCTGTTCGGCTCCGTGCGGCTGTGGTGCGTCCGTGCTCATGGGGTCAACCCTTCCACACCGGCTCGGCCAGCCCCAGGTGCGACCGCAGCGTGCTGCCGGTGTACGCGGTACGGAACACTCCGCGCTCCCGCAGGAGCGGGACGACCCGGTCGACGAAGTCGTCCAGGCCACCGGGGGTGAGATGCGGTACGAGGATGAACCCGTCGGCGGCCCCGGCGGCGACGAACCCGGTGAGCTGGTCCGCGACCGTACGGGGGCTGCCGATGAAGGACTGCCGGCTCGTCGTCTCGATGACGGTCTGCCGGATCGACAGCCCCTTCTCCTCGGACAGCGCCCGCCAGCGTGCCGCGACGGCGAGCGGATCGCCGTGCCCGGCCCGGCCCTGCGACAGGGCGGCCCCGGGGTCGGGGTCGATGGACGGCAGCGGGCCGTCGGGGTCGCAGGAGGAGAGATCGCGGCCCCAGACCTGCTCCAGGGCCAGCAGCGCGTTCTGCGGGGAGACCTGTCGGCGGCGGATCTCGGCCGCCTTCTCGTGGGCCGCCGCGTCGCTGTCCGCGAGCACGAAGGTGACCCCGGGCATGATCTTCAGCTCGTCGGGGGTCCGGCCGTACTTCGCCAGCCGTGACTTGACATCGGTGTAGAAGGCGCGGCCCTCCTCCAGGGTGGCGTGGCGGGTGAAGACGATGTCGGCGGCGGAGGCGGCGAACTCGCGGCCCTCGGGGGAGTCCCCGGCCTGGATGACGACCGGGCGGCCCTGCGGGGAGCGGGGCACGGTGAACTCGCCCTCGACGGCGAAGTGCCGTCCGTGGTGCCGGAAGGGGCGCGGGGTGCCCGCGGGCGTCCAGCTGTCCCACAGTTCCCGGGCGGTGGCCACGAACTCGGCGGCCCGGGTGTACCGGTCGGCCCGGTCGAGATAGCCGCCGCGCCGGAAGTTCTCGCCGGTGAAGGCGTCCGGCGAGGTGACCACGTTCCAGGCGGCCCGGCCCTCGCTGAGGTGGTCGAGGGTGGCGAGGCGCCGGGCCAGCTCGTACGGCTCGTTGAAGGTGGCGTTGAGGGTGGCGGCGAGGCCGATCCGGCTGGTGACGGCCGCGAGCGCGGAGAGCACGGTGAGGGATTCGGGGCGGCCGACCACGTCCAGGTCGTGGATGCGGCCCTTGTGTTCGCGCAGTCTCAGCCCCTCGGCGAGGAAGAAGAAGTCGAACGTGCCCCGTTCCGCGGTGCGGGCGAGGTGCTCGAAGGAGGCGAAGTCGATCTGGCTCCCGGCGCGGGGGTCCGCCCAGACGGTGGTGCTGTTGACACCCGGGAAGTGGGCGGCCAGGTGCATCTGCCGGGGCGCGGTGGTCATGCCCGTCCTCCCTGGGTGGCGTACCGGCTGGCGGGGCGGGCCAGTGCGAGGTGCTCGCGCAGGGTGCCGCCGGGGTAGAAGGTGCGGAACAGACCGCGGTGCTGGAGCAGGGCCACGGTGCCGTTGACGATCCGTTCGAGGTCGCGCCCGGGGGTGATGGGTGTGAGGTGGAAGCCGTCCGCGGCCCGCGCCCGGTGCCAGCGGGTGATCAGTTCGGCGAGGTCCACCGGACCGCCCCGGAAGTACGAGCCGCCCGCGGCCAGCGGCGGCCCGGACTCCAGCCCGTGCTCCGGGGCACGCTCGGCGTCGCCGAGGTCCACGGTGAGCGCCACCAGGACCCGGAGCGCTGCGGGGTCGCGCCCGTACGCCGCGGCGCGTCGGCACACCTCGGCGCGGGCCCCGGCCGCCCGCTCGGGGGTGGTGGCCCGTACCAGGGCGACGTCGGCGTGGCGGGCGGCGGTCTCGCGGGCCGGGCCGCCCGTCGCGTCGACCACGATCACCGGGCGGCCCTGCGGGGGCCGGGGCACGATCGCCGGTCCCCTGACGGAGAAGAAGACGCCTTCGAAGTCGATGTGGTGCAGTTTGCCGCGGTCGATGAAGCGACCGGTGGCGGCATCCCTGATCTCGGCGTCGTCCTCCCAGCTGTCCCAGAGCCGGGCGCCCGCGTCAGCGCACTCCCCCGCCTCGCGCCACAGGGCGTCGGCGGGTGCCGCGGGGCGGCGGCCGAACAGCCGGGCCTCGGCCTTCGTCGTCGACACGTCGGCCCGCCAGCCCGCCCGGCCCCGGCTCACCCAGTCCAGGGTGGCCACGGCGGACGACACGTGGAACGGCTCGGTGTGGGTGGTGGTGACGGTGGGCACCAGGCCGATCCGGCGGGTGGCGGGCGCGACCCGGGCGAGTACGGCGAGCGCGTCGGGCCCCGGTCGGGCGAAGGAGTCGCCGAGCGTGACGAAGTCGAGGGCACCGTGCTCGGCGAGCCGGGCGAGGCCGGTGTAGTGCCCGGGGTCGTAGCGGGGCGGGCCGCCGATCTCGGCGGCGAGGTGCAGGGGCGCGGTCGGGGGCATGGGTGTACCTCTCGGGTCGGTGGGGCGGCTCGGGGCTTGCGGGCCCCGGGCCGCGGGTGTGGCTGGCTCTCGCCGCGGGCGGGCTCCCTCAGGCGAGGTCCCTCAGGAACGTGAGTGCCGCACGGGCGGTCGCGTCGTTCCGCCGGAAGGCCGGGCCGCCGGTGCGCGGCCGGGTGAACACCGCGCCGGTGCGCGCGCTGGTGTACGGGCCGAGCGCGAAGCGGCGCGGGTGCGGCCGGCCGTCACGGCCCAGGACGTGGCCGGTTCCGGGGTCGACAGCGAGCAGTCCGGTGGCGGTGACGGCCGCCCCGTCCGCGTACAGCTCCTGGAGCAGCGGGCTGCGGGTGCGTTGCAGGGCGGGATCGGGCAGCCGGGCCTCGATCAGGGTGCGGGCCGCCGTGCGCGGGCCGGTGACGGTGGTGCTGCCCGCCAGGAAGAGGCCGCGCCGCTCCTCGGCGCTGACGGTCATCCCGGCGCCGAGGAACCGCACGATTCCGGCCCTGGAGAGGGCGAGGAGCTGGTGCAGCCGGGGTCCGGGCGGGCCGGAGGCGAGGAAGCCGAAGAATCCGTGCCACCAGTGCCCGGGGTCGCCGAGGCGGGCCAGCTGCCCGTGGACGGAGAGCAGTCCGAGGAAGACCGCGAGGTCCGGGCTGTACGCGGGGTCGTGGCGGCGTGCCAGGTCGGCGGTGATGTAGCCGCGCATCCCCTTCTGGAAGGCGTCGTGGGAGGGGTAGCGCACCCCGCTCAGCGGGCGGTCGAGCGCGTCGAGACCGAGCCGGTCCGCGGGGTCGGGGACGGCGGCGGCGACGAGCGCGGCCAGTTCACCGCCCGCCGGGTCCGCGGCGGCGTACCGCCGCTCGAAGGCGGCCCGGCCGCCCGTGGTGCGCTCGGGGTGGGCCGTGAAGAGCCGGTGGTAGTGCGCGTGACCCAGCTCTTTGGCGATGTGCGGCCACACATCGCGCCGGAAGTCGAGCGGCCCGTCCGCCGTCAGCAGCGCCTCGATCCGGTCCGGGCCGAAGAAGCGCGGCAGCGGCGGCTTCTCGCCCTGCCAGCCGTAACCGATCTTGGAGTGGTAGGGGACGCCCCGGCGCGATCCGACGTACAGCACCGGCTCCCTGCCGGACGGCAGGTACGTGCCGTCCGCGTGGCGCCCGCCACGGCCCTCCGTGAGGAGCACCATCAGGTCGACGAAGGCGAGTCCGAAGCCGCGCACGAGGACCGGCTCCCCTGCCGGCACGGCGCTCAGATCGCTGTCGGCGGTGAAGTCGGGCGGCAGGTGGAGAAGGCCGTGCCGGTGCGCGAAGTCGGCCAACTCCGCCTGTTCCGGATCGGGTTCGGCTTCGAGGTGGCCGACGGCGAGGACGACGGCGTCGGTGAGCAGCGGCGTGCCGCGCCCCTCCAGCCAGACCCGCTGGCGGCCCTCGCGCGACCCGGAGACCCGTACGGCGCTGCCCCGGTGCCAGTGGACGGCGACGCGTTCCGGGAGGGCGGCCACGGCCCGCTCGTACACCCAGCGCAGATAGGCGCCCTGCACCCGGCGGTCCGGGAAGCCGTCATCGGCCAGGGCTGCGATCCCGTCGAGGAGTCCGGCGTCCGCCCCCGTCCCGTCCGGGGTCCTCGCGCGCCCGCCGCGTACCTCCCCGGCCCAGGTGTGCAGCGCGGGCCCGGGGCGGACCGGCCCCGCCATGCGGACCGTGTCGTCGGTGAACATGGTGACGTCCTCGGCCCGGGAGTTCATCCAGAGCAGCGGAGACTGGTCGTGCCGCCAGACCCGTCCGCCGCCGGGCGGGTGCGGGTCGATGACGTGGATGGTCAGCGGGCGGTCGCCGTACAGGCCGGGGGCGTTGGCGGCGATGCGCTCGATCAGTCCGGTGCCGCTGGGTCCGGCGCCTATGACGACGAGCGCCGGTGTCCCGCTCACCGGGCACCCGCTGGGGCGCACACGGGGAGGAGGCGGGCCGGGGCTGGGGCGGGGGCAGGGGGTTGCGCGGGCATGCGAAGGCTCCGTGGATGCAGAGAGCGGACACGGGTGTGCCTTCGGCCGTCACACAACGCGGACCGGGCCCCTCAGCGCCGGTCCGCCCCCGAGACAAGCGCCGACGGCGCCGGATTGTCAATGCCCGTCCACACTGTGAGCCGTACGTCCAGGCCCAGTTGACGGCTCATCGGATGCCTGTTCCACTGGGGCTATGTATGCGCAGCAGCGGCTGGTCAGGCGCTCCCACATCGACTTCGGTCGCGTGTGGTCCGCCTCCTGTTGAGCCAGCCCCCTGCGCCTCTACGTCTTCTCGCCTCGGGCCCCGTACGGCGCCCGGGTGCCGCGCCCCCGGTGCCTTCGGCACACAACGCAGCTTTGCCCCTCCCCTCGCCGTACCGCGCCGTGTCTCTCCGTGCGGTTCAGCAGCTGCAATCGCAGCAGTCACATCCTTCACAGCAGCTCCCGCAGTTGCTGCAACAGTCACAAGCCTCGCAGCAGTCTCCGCAGTCGCAGTTGTTGCAGAGGCCCTCACGGGGCTGACGGCCCCACGGGTCCTCGAACGTGCCGCAGCACATCTGGCACGTACAGGCCAGTCCCGCCCAGACCAGGCATCCGGCGACCAGACCACGCCGGTCGCGCGGCGGTTCCGGTGGCCGCGGCGGGCTCGCGGGGCCGCCGGGCCCCGGCGCGTACGGATTGCCCGGCGGCGGTCCGAAGGATCCGTCCGGCCGGGCACTGGCCCCCGCGCCCGTCCCGTCCAGGAGCACGCCGCCCGCCCGGTGCGAGCACGCCTCGGTGCCGAAGGCCCGGTCCACCGACCGGCGCAGCTCGTGCGCGAGCAGCACATGGGCCAGTTCGGCGTCGGTGAACTCGGCGTCGCGCAGTGCCAGCCGCACCCCGTGCAGCGCGTCGTCGCAGAGCCGTCGCGCCTCGGCGCGCGAGGTGCCGGTCGCGGTCAGCGGGTTCCAGGCGCCCGCCGCGGCGTCGGCCGCCTGGTCCTCCACGGCGTCCAGCAGATGGGCCAGGCGCCCGAAGAGGCGGCCCGCCTCGGCGAGCGGCTCCGCGTTCTGCGGCTTCCCGGCGAGCACCGCGGTGTGGGCGAAGGCGGCCGCGGTGGCGGTCTCGGTGGGTTCGGTGACGGTGAGCAGCGGGGTGCCGGGTCCGGCGGCCAGCTCGATACCGGTCTGCCGGTCGACGGCGTCCACCAGCAGTGCCGTATCGAAGCCGAGCCGGGCACCGGCGCGCGCACCGGCCCGGTCCCAGCCCGCGGCGACCCTGCGGGCGGCGGCCGCGACCGGACGGCGCCTCAGCAGGCCGTCCCCGTCCGCGGCGTGGTCGCGGACCTTCGCGGAGGCGAGGACCAGGGAGACTGCGGCGGCCAGCCGGGCCCCCTCGCCCTGGGCGACCGGGGCGGTGCGCATGGCGCGCAGCGGGCAGGGGCCCGCCGTGCGCCGCCATCCAGTGGTGCGCTCGGACTGAGCCTCCGTCAGGACGGAGACGATCAGCCCGTCATAGTTCGTCACGATCCTGGCGAATTGACCGTGGTCGGAGCGGAGCGCGAGGCAGAGTCCGCAGAGGTGCGCCATCCACTCGGTCCTGAGCCCCTCGGACAGGCGGTGGGTACAGGGCCTGACTATTCCGAACACGACGGTCCCCCGAGAGTCGTTCATCCGTGCGCCGGGCTCACACGGCCGGGCGACAGGCATCGTATTCGAGCGTTCCCCCACCGGTACGCCCCCGGCATCACCCGTACGGTCCGAAGCATCACATTTTCTTTTCTTCAGACTCCCGATGCGGGAGAAACCCTGACGAATCGACAGATCCTCTGCACCAGTACCGTCACGAAACCCCTGCGCGCCGACTATCCACTTGGCGCACGATCCGCATCATGGACGACCATAGGGAGACGAAAGAGATGCGGACATCACGGAACCGCGGTGAGAGGAGGCGTCCATGGGATCGGTGCGCAAGGCAAGTGCCTGGCTGGGCCTCGTGGAGGACAACGACGAGCGGTACTACGACGACGAGTACGCCGAGGGCGCGCAGACCGGGACCGGCCCCGCCTGGGTGACGGACCCTCGGGTGCAGGTCGCGGCGGAGGCCGCCGAGGAGACGGACCGCCGGATCGCCACCGTGACCCCGGAGAGCTTCCGGGACGCGCGGGCCATCGGCGAGCTCTTCCGGGACGGCGTTCCCGTGATCGTCAACCTCACGACCATGGACCCCACGGACGCGAAGCGGGTCGTCGACTTCGCCGCCGGCCTGATCTTCGGGCTGCGCGGCTCGATCGAGCGTGTGGCCACCCGGGTCTTCCTGCTGACCCCGGCCGACACCCAGATCGTCACCGAAGCCGCCGGCCGACGGACCGACGGCTTCTTCAACCAGAGCTGAGCAGGGTGCTCGCCGGACGGCCCGAGGACGGACGGCCCGAGAACAGCCGATCCGGGGACGGACGGCCTGAGGACGGACGGCCCGGGGGCGGACGGGACGCCGCCTCCTAGCGGAAGGCGTCCAGGCCGGTGAGCGCCTTGCCCAGCACCAGCTGGTGCATCTCCACGGTCCCCTCGTACGTGAGCACCGACTCCAGGTTCGTCGCGTGGCGCATCACGGGGTACTCCAGCGAGATCCCGTTGGCGCCGAGGATCGTGCGCGCGGTACGGCAGATCTCGATCGCCTCCCGCACATTGTTGAGCTTCCCGAAACTGACCTGCTCCGGGCGGAGCCTGCCCGCGTCCATCCGCTGGCCCAGGTGGTGAGCGAGCAGGATGCCCTTGTGCAGTTCCACGGCCATGTCCGCGAGCTTGGCCTGGGTCAGCTGGAAGCCGCCGATCGGCCGCCCGAACTGCTCCCTGGTCCGCGCGTAGTCCACCGCCGCCTCGAAGCTGGCACGGGCCGCGCCCATGGCGCCCCAGACGATGCCGTACCGGGCATGGCTGAGGCAGCTGAGCGGACCGCGCAGGCCGGTGACGCCCGGGAGCACCGCATCGGCGGGCAGCCGCACCTCGTCGAGGACCAGTTCGCTGGTGACCGAGGCGCGCAGGGACCACTTGTGCCTGATCTCCGGAGCCGAGAAGCCCGGGGTGTCGGTCGGCACGGCGAATCCGCGGATGCCGTCGCCGGTCTGCGCCCAGACCACAGCGACCCCGGCGACCGAGCCGTTGGTGATCCACATCTTGCGGCCGCTGAGCACCCAGTCCCCGCCGTCGCGGCGGGCATGGGTCCGCATCCCCGCCGGGTCGGAGCCGTGGTCCGGCTCGGTGAGCCCGAAGCAGCCGATGATCTCACCGGCCGCCATGCCCGGCAGCCAGCGCTGCCGCTGCTCCTCGGAGCCGAAGCGGTGGATGGCGTACATGGCGAGCGAGCCCTGCACGGAGACCAGGGAGCGGATGCCCGAGTCGGCGGCCTCCAGCTCCAGGCAGGCCAGTCCGTACTGGACGGCGGTGGCGCCCGCGCAGCCGTATCCCTGGAGGGACATCCCGAGCGCGCCGAGCGAACCCAGCTCGCGGGCCAGCTCCCGGATGCCGGGCAGTTCGCCGTTCTCATACCACTCGGCGATGTGCGGCAGGACCCGGTCGGCGGCCCAGTCACGGACGGTGGCGCGGATCGCGAGGTCCTCGGCGCCGAGCAGATCGTCGATGCCGAGCGGGTCGGCGGGGTCGAAGGGGGGGAGCTTCGAGGGCTCGGTGGTGGACATGTGGATGCCTCCGGCGGCTCGCGCGACACTAAAAACTAGCAGTGGTAGTTACGAACTCGCCCCGACGTTACGGCTCAGTGCGCCGCCCGTCCAGAGCCGGTCGCCCCGGCGGGTCGGCACCGGTCGGGCCGTGGCAGGGGGCGCTGCGCACGGCTGGCCTCGGGGCTTTCGCGCGGGGCCTCGACGCTCTCGCGCACCGTCTGGGCGGCGGCCGGATCCCGCGCTTCCCCGGGCACCGGCGGCGGGCAGTCCATCCGCCGCGGCAGCCGCAGCGCGGCGAACGCCCCGGCCAGCAGCAGGGCGGCACTGACCAGCAGCGTGACGTGCAGTCCCGTGACGAAGGAGGCACGGGCGGTGGAGCGCAGCAGTGCGCCCAGCGACCCGCCCAGCCGGTCAGCCACCTGGTAGGCCTCGCCCAGCGAATGGGTGGCGGCGGCACGGGCCCCGGCCGGTACGCCGGCTTCCGTGAGCTTCGAGAGTCCGGGCGCGTAGGCGGCGTTCATGACGCTGCCGAGCAGGGCGATCCCCATGCCCGCACCCAGCTGGTACGAGGTCTCACCGATCGCCGCCGCCCCGCCCGCACGGTCGGCGGGGGCGTCGCTGAGCATGGACTCGTACGCCCCGAAAAGCGTGCACTGGAGTCCGAAGCCGAGGAAGACGAAGGCCACCGCCAGCAGGAGGGGCCGGTCGTGCTGGCCCATGACGGTCAGCACCAGCACCGATACGGCGGTGAGCACGAAGCCCCAGCCGACCATCCGGCGCGGACCGAGGCGGCGCAGCGTGTACGAGCCGGTGGCGCCCGCGGCCATGGCGGCGAGGGTGAGCGGCAGCAGCCGCAGGCCCGTCTCCAGCGGACTCAGGCCGAGAACCAGCTGGAGGTACTGGACGGCTATGAGCTCCAGCCCGACCAGGGCCAGCATGGCCAGGACGATGCAGCCCACCGCGGTGGAGAAGGCGGGCCGAGAGAACAGCCCGATGTCGATCAGCGGGTTCGCGCGCCGTTTCTGACGGCGTACGAACACGACGAGCAGCACCGCCCCGATCAGCAGCGGAGCGAGCGCGGCCAAGGTCAGCGCCCCCTCACCGGTGCCCACCCGCTTCACCCCGAGGACCACTCCGAGCACCCCGGCCGCAGCCATCAGCGCGCCCAGCACGTCCCACGGGCCGTCATGGCTGCCGCGCGACTCGGGCAGGAGCAGCCGCCCGGCCGGCAGGACCAGCGCCATCAGCGGAACGTTGATCAGGAAGACCGAGCCCCACCAGAAGTGCTCGACCAGAAAGCCGCCGACGACCGGTCCGGCGGCGGCGCCCACCGCCGCGACCGCGCTCCAGATGCCGATCGCCACGGCCCGTTCGCGCCGGTCGGGGAAGACCTGCCGGAGGATCGACAGCGTCGCGGGCATGATCATCGCGCCGCCGACCCCGAGCAGGGCGCGCGCCGCTATGAGGACGCCGGGGCTCCCGGCCATCGCCGCGAGCGCGGAGGCCGCGCCGAAGAGGGCGTAGCCGAGCAGCAGCACCCGGCGGCGGCCGACCCGGTCACCGAGGGTGCCGAAGAGGACCAGGAGCGAGGCGCAGACCAGCGGGTAGGCGTCGACGATCCAGAGCAGGGCGCCCGCGTCCGGCCGCAGGTCCTCGGTGACGGCGGGTACGGCGACGTGGAGCACGGTGGAGTCGAGCGCCACGAGCAGGAGGCTGAGGCAGAGGACGATGAGGACGACCCATCGATGGGCACCGTCGTCCGATGGGCGCAGCCGGAATCGGGCTGCGGTCGTCCCGGACATGCATGTACCTCCCAAGGTCCCTCGCGCGCGGCGGTCCAACCGGGGGCGCGGCCGTTCGCCGTCCCTCATGGCCCGGCATCGACGGGCGAGTGATGCGTCAGCGTACGCGAGTTCGGAGCCCCCACACGTGCTCCATCCCATACCCGTCCGGGCCGCACGATGTGGCGTAGGCCACGCCGGACCGGCGCCGGGACCTGCGAGGACACCCCCGCACCCGGCACAGGACGGTACTCGGCCGCCTCCGCGGACCGGCCGCCGGGCCCGGCCCGGGAGCGGCGGGTGACCGGACCGGCACGTTCCGTTCCCTCCCTTTCGGGGGCCGGATACATTCATACCGGCACCTCCTGAGCTTTTCTGCCCGCAGCCAAACACCCTTCCGAAATGCGTGCGAAATCAATAGCGGGAAGGCCCGCCCGGATACCCGCACGGGTCAGGAATTAAGACCTCACTGAGACATAGTCCACATCACATCGTCATCACGAAGAGACCGGATCGCCCTGGTGCCGCACTAACGCGCTGTAACGTCGATTGGGTGCGTACCGACATCTTTGCCCGGCTGGACCGGGAGCCGGAGCCGCCGAAGATAGAGCCACCGCGGATGAGCCGTCACCGCATCGCGCTCTTCGGCGGGACGTTGGCGTTCTATCTCGCCATCGTCGTGGCCGTGCTGGTCTCATCCTGGCTGGTGACGCTGGACTGGAAGGTCATGCTGTTCCGGCCGTACCAGCAGTGGCCGGAAATCCACGCGTTCCTCGACTACTACGTCGTGCTCGGCCAGCGCGGACCCACCGCCACCATGGTCGCCTGCTGGCTCGGCTGGCGCTCCTGGCGGCAGCACACGCTGCGGCCGCTGCTGACGCTGGGTGCGGCGTTGCTGCTGCTCAACGTGACGGTCGGCGCGGTCAAGATCGGCCTGGGGCGCCTGGGCCCGCACTACGCGACGCAGATCGGTTCCGCCGAACTCTTCGCCGGCGGCGACATATTTCCCTCCGGGCACACCGCCAACGCGGTGGTGACCTGGGGAATCCTGGCTTATCTGGCCACCACTCCAAGGGCCCGGCGGTACCTCTCGGCGATGTCGGCCATCGTCTCGCTCGGCGTCGGCCTCACCACCGTCTATCTCGGTACGCACTGGCTGAGCGATGTTCTGCTGGGCTGGACCGCCGGGCTCCTGATCATGCTGGGGCTGCCCTGGGTGGAGCCGCTGATCACCCGGGCCGAGGCCTGGATCTTCGCCCAGCGCGAGATCCTGGGGCTGGGCCGTCCCGCTCCATCCGCCCCGGTCGCGGTGGGCGGTCCCCTGACCGTGCCCTTGCCGCAGCAGGACAGCGGTGAGGTCCCGGCGCAGAACCTGGCGCGCACCACGGCCCAGAGCCCGCCGCTGGAGCCGGTCGCCGCGAACGGCACGGGCGGGCGCCCGCGCCCGCACACCTCCCATCCGCCGCACCTGGTGCGTTCGGAGCGGACCCCGGTCACCCCGGCCGGCAGTCGTCGGCCGCCGCACGCCGACCGCACCCCGCGCGGCGGTACGGCACCCGCCAGGCCGGTGGCAGGCGGCTGAGACCCGGCCGCCCACGGGGGCCGGTACGCACCACCGCTCCCCCGGAACGCGGGAAGGCCCCGACTCCGGTCGGGGCCTTCCCGCGTTCCGGGGTCCTCCGCGTGCCTCAGCCGAGCCAGCAGCGGGTGACGACAGAGCCGTCGACCTCGAAGTTGATCCGTCCGCTCCGGAACTCCATCGTGATGACCGTGCCCGGCGGCAGGGATCTGACGGTGCTCCAGCCACGGCTGCGGGCGCGCCGCTCGGCGGCTTCGGCGGAGAGGCCGACGTACTGTCCGGGGGCGTCGTCGGGCTGGGCGGGCGGGGTCGGTAGGGGTGCCATGTCCCTCACCGTAAGCCGCCGCGAGCAGTGGCGGAAGCCGGGCGGCCCACGGTGACCGGCATCCCCACATCCCCTGCCGGTCACGCTTGTGTCACAGGATCACGACACGTGTCCCGGATGAATCCCGCCGCACGGACACCGCCTCCGGGCATCGGACACACAGTAATCACACAAGCCGGAGAACGATCACACGCAAGGCCGGAAATCGGACCGGAATACCCCGCGCCGGGAGCATGGAATTCCCGCACCGAATGCCCCTCGTAAATGAGCGGGCCGCCGGGAATTCACGCTTCCTTATGGCCCCCTTATCCTCTGGTCACAATATTTCGTACCGAAGTGCCGGACTCCCCCGGACTCTCCCGGTCTCTCTCCCCGGACCCTCCCGGGCGTGCTCAGCCCAGGGCCCGGGACAGCCGGTCCCTCAGTACCCGGATCGCGTCCTGGAGCTCCGGGGGTTCGACCACCTCGAAGTCGAAGCCCATCATCATCACGTGGATGATCAGCACCTCCACCCCGTGCGCCCCGGTGCGCAGCAGGCAGGTGTCGGCGTCAACCGCCTCCAGCACCCCGGCCGACGGCGAGATCCGTTCGCTCGCGCGCTCGATCCCCGCCTTCAGCCGGATCACCGCCCGCGCCGGGTACGCCTGGATGGAGACCCCCTTCGAGACATAGGCGGCCAGATCCTCGGCGGGGCCCTCGCGGGGGACGAACCTCGGGCCGTGCGGCGGGGTGGGAGTGATCCGGTCCACCCGGAACGTACGCCAGTCCTCCCGGTCCAGGTCCCAGGCGACCAGGTACCAGCGGCGCTCGGTGCACACCAGCCGGTGCGGCTCGACGGTGCGCCGGGAGGCGGAGCCGGAGTGGCCCCGGTAAGCGAAGCGCAGCCGCTCGGCGTCGCGGCAGGCCGCGGCCAGCTCGGTCAGCACGCCCGCGTCGGCGACCGGGCCCCCGGGCCCGCGCAGCATCGGCACGGTGAAGGTGTTCAGCGCGTTCACCCGGCGCCGGAGGCGGTCCGGCAGCACCTGTTCGAGCTTGGCCAGGGCCCGTACGGAGGTCTCGCCGATGCCCTCGACACCGTGGCCCGCCGCGGTGCGCAGGCCGACCGCGACGGCGACGGCCTCCTCGTCGTCCAGGAGCAGCGGCGGCAGCTGGGCCCCGGCGCCGAGCTGGTAGCCGCCGCCGGTGCCGGGGCTGGCGTTGACCGGATAGCCCAGGTCCCGCAGCTTGTCGACGTCGCGGCGGACGGTCCGCGGGGTGACCCCGAGCCGATCGGCGAGATCGGCTCCGGACCATTCGCGGTGGGCCTGGAGCAGTGAGAGCAGACGCAGCAGTCGTGCCGAGGTCTCCAACATGGGGCGAGTCTGCCAGGGCTTGCGGACAGCCTGTGTCCGCGAGGCGGCCGTCCAGGAGGGCTCAGCCAGCCGGTTCGGGTTCGAGCCGTACGCAGAGATCGTTGTCGGTAGAGTAACACGGGGTGGCCCGGGTGCCCGGCCCCGTACTGCGACCGGGATAGACGTGGATCTTCTTGCGGTCCCAGATGTCGTCGAGGATGCGGGAGACCCGTACGCCGGTCCCCGGCCCCTCCTCCGTCCCCCCGGGGAGCAGCCAGAGCGTCCACAGCTGCTGGGCCGTGACGGGTCCGTCGGCCAGCCGGTCCAGCGGGAGCGTGAAGGCGAAGGTCCCGTCCTCGCCGCTGGCGGTGACCGGCGCCCGCACGACCCGCCCGGCGGCCCCGGGCTGCCGGGCCTCCGCCTGTGCGCCGTCGCGCACCCGCGCCCCGTGGAGCCGTCCCTGGACGGTCATCGAGGCCCCGTCGAGGGTCACCGCCCCGGCCTCGGCGTGCGGTGCCCGCAGCCAGCAGCGCACCGCGAGCCGCCCGTCGAGGGTCGGGTACGGGATGCGGACCGCGACGCGCCCGGTGCCCGGAGCGGGGTCGACGAGCCGTCGCAGGTCCCTGATCCCCGGCTCGACGGCCACCGCCCCGTCGTCGCCCGCGTCCGCCTCCCGCAGGTGGACGTCCCAGCGGCCCTCCGCGTACTCGGCCGTGGCGGGCAGCACCGCGCGCAGCCGCCCGTCGTCCAGCGCACCGAGCGGCAGCCGTACGGTCTGGGCGTCCGGGCCCCTGGCCCCGCGCAGCCGGAGCAGCAGTTCGGGCGCCTCGGTGCGCCCGGCACCGTGAACGTCGAGGTCGAAGGTGATCCGGCCGTCGGGTGCCACGGTGCAGTCGGCCCGGGGCGCGCGTCGCTCGGTGGTGGTCATGCGGTCTTCCCCTTGCGGATCACGGCGGCTGCCTTGTAGCGCAGGGCGTACGCCCCGTCCATTACGGTGCCCCTGGCCCGGTGCACGGCGGTGCTCACCGCGCCGTGCGAGCGGGTGCGCGGGCCGCGCGAGGCGAGTTCGGCGAAGAGCTGTGCGTGACGTTCGGCGATCACCGCCGGGTCGAAGCGCCGCGAGGCCTCCAGCGCGGCCCGCCCCGCGCGGTGGCGTGCCGCGTCGTCCTGGATCAGGCCGAGCAGGGCACCAGTGACCGCCGCGGTGTCCCCGACGGGCACCAGACGCCCGTCGGTGCCGTCGTCGATGATCTCGCGGGGACCGTGCGGGCAGTCGGTGGCGACGACCGGCAGCCCACAGCGCATCGCCTCGACAATGGTCATCCCGAAGGACTCGCGGTCCGAGGTCACCGCCGCGATCGACCCCTTGGGCCATTCGGCCTCCAGCGGGTTGACCGGGCCCATCAGGAGCACGTGCTCGTGCAGCCCCAGTTCGGCGACGAGGCTGAGCAGCGTCTGCCGTTCGTTGCCGGTCGCGTCACCGCCCCCGTAGATGCGCAGCCGCCAGTCCGGGCGGACGGCGACCACGTCGGCGAAGGCCCGTACGAGCAGGTCGTACCGCTTGACCTTGTGCAGCCGTCCCGCGGCGATCACCCATGTGCGGTCACCGTCGGCGGGCGCGACGGCCGGCGCGGGCACGCTGTTGGGGATGGCCTCGATCCGTACGCCGGGCAGCCTGAAGCCGGACCGGTAGCCGCGGGCGTCGGCCTCGGTGACGGTGGTGATCGCGTCGAGCAGGGCGTACCGGTGCCCGATCTCACGGCGGAGCCGGTAGCCGTGACTGTCGAGGGTGAGGTGTTCCTGGCCGATCAGGACCGGGCCGCGGCGGGCCTGCCGGGTGAGGTGCACGTTGAGCCCGGGGCGGGTGCCGACCACGACGTCCGCCTCCAGGGAGCGCAGGTGCGCCGCCAGCCGTGCGTCACTCAGCCTGCTGTACTGCCCGTACCTGCTGTCACCGCGCGGGAAGACGGCCGCCGGGCGGGCGTAGTCGGGGGCGTCGCCGTCGTACGCCGGGCTCTTCTTCCGGAGGTCGACGAGGTGGCTCATGCGCACGCCCTCGGGTGCGCCCAGCGCGGGGACGTCACGGTGGCGGAAGACCGAGACGATCTCGACATCGTGGTGCCCGGCCAGCTCCCCGGCGAGGTTGAACGTCGTGCGGATCGTGCCCCCGACCCCGTAGGCGTTGTGGAGCAGGAAGGAAATGTGCATGGAACGCCATGTCTCCCGGTTCGGCTGATCAGCGGCGGCTGCACTGGGCAGGACGGCTCAGGCCGGTGGGCGGTTCACTCCGAATGAGACAAGTTCCGGCCAACTGCAGGCACGTCAACTTTCCGGTTATGTCGCCGTATTAAGGGCTGGGTGTATCCGCGAGTCGATCACATCGGTCATGCCGCGCCTTCACAAGAACGGGATGAACGGGTATCAAACACCCGTCCGGGTCCGGATATTCACCCTCCACGCCAGTTGGTTCGATTACGTTCCCCTTCCCGCGTGACCCCGGCCATGGATCTCCCGTTGTCCTATCCATGAGCCGGGAACCTCCCGGCGCACGCACCGAGTTCGAGGAGCCACCCGTGCCGCGCATGCTCGACGTCAGCGAGGACGTTCGCGCCGAGATCGGCGATGCCGAAGCAGACCGGCTGCTGGCCGGGGGCAGCGCCCCGGGCAGTTACGACTGCACCTCCTGCCGCACCCCAGGCGACTCCGAGCAGGAACGCACCAGCACGGTGCTCTTCGTCGGTGACGAGACGGCGGTCCTCGCCTTCGCCCACGCGACGTGCATCCCCTCCCAGGTCGTCCAGGTCGCCGAGGAGCAGCTGCAGGGCGCCGTACGCAGCATCACCGGTGACGAGCGCGGCGGCGCGGCGCTGCCGCAGGGCCTCCCCGGCGAGCAGGCCGTCCTCGGCATCACCAGCGGTCTCGTTCTGATCGACGACGACCTCCACCCGGCCCTCGTCGTCGAGCCGACCGGCGCGATCGCCCGTCCGGGCACGGACGGCAGTCAGGGCGACGAGTTCCTCCAGCTGCTGATCGAGCAGGGATTCCACTCGGTCCACCGGATGGAGGAGGCGCCCGCCGCGCTGCCCGGCTGGTCGATCCTGCTCGCCATGGGCCAGCTGCACGCCGTGCTCCAGCCGGGCACCGACGGCGGCGCGCCGGTCGCGTGGTGGCAGGCCCATACGCCGCTCCAGGTCACCGAGGGCTGGCGGGCGGCGGCCGGCAAGTCACAGACCGTTCTGGTCTACGCCGCCCCCGCCGGGGCGATCGGCCAGCAGCCCCGCGAGGACCTGATGCGCGACGCCCTGGACAAGGCCGCGGCCGAGGGGCTGCTGGTCGCCGCCGCGATGCCGCTGGCCGGGACCTGATCGTGGCGGCCAGTCTCCCGCGCCGACGACGAGCCGCGATTTCTCCGCCGGGCCCGCATCCGACGGAGAGCGAGGTCGTTGGCAGATACGTGCACTCATACGACTCCTCCCACCAGCGTCCGAGCCCGATTCCCGCCATGCGGCCCTCGCAGGACCCTTCGGGCGGTCCGTCCCAGACTCCGATCTACGACGCGCTGTACTCCGAGTACCGCCGGTCGTTCCGGGCGCTGCCGGGTGATCGGAGCGGTGAGGAGAATCTCGGCTTCATGGCCTTCGGCCTCGGGCTCTTCGGCAGCCGTCTCCCGGTGAGCGGCCATTCCGGCCACTCGGCCGGATTCTCCACCGGGCTCGCCGTGACCGGCGGGATCGACGGGATGGGGAGGGTCGGCGGGATCGGCGGGGCCGCTGGCGGGATCAGCGGCGGTGGTCCGGGGGTCCAGGGCCCCGGCAGCTGGCAGCGGGTGGGCCGGCACTCCGGGCGTGGACGTCCGGCCGCTCTGCCTCCGGGTTCGCGCGGTCTCTGATCCCGCGGCCGTGCCCCATGGACCGTGGTGCCATGACAGGGCCCCGGTCCGCCTCTCGTACGGGGCGGACCGGGGCCCTGTCATGGGACCGGCGGTACTACTTCTTGCGGCCGCGCTTCTCGCGGACCCGGACGGAGATGTGGATCGGAGTGCCCTCGAAGCCGAACTCCTCACGCAGTCGGCGCTCGACGAACCGGCGGTAGCCGTGCTCCAGGAAGCCGGAGGCGAACAGCACGAAGCGCGGCGGCTTGGTGCCCGCCTGGGTGCCGAAGAGGATCCGGGGCTGCTTGCCGCCGCGGACGGGGTGCGGGTGGGCGGCGACGATCTCACCGAGGAAGGCGTTCAGCCGACCGGTGGGGATGCGGGTCTCCCAGCTGGCCAGGGCGGTCTCGATCGCCGGGACGAGCCGCTCCATGTGACGGCCGGTGGTGGCGGAGACATTGACCCGCGGCGCCCACGCGACCTGCGCGAGCTCCGTCTCGATCTCGCGCTCCAGGTAGTAGCGGCGCTCCTCGTCGAGCTTGTCCCACTTGTTGTAGGCGATCACCAGGGCGCGCCCGGCCTCCACGGCCATGGTGATGATGCGCTGGTCCTGGACGCTGACCGACTCGGACGCGTCGATCAGGACGACGGCGACCTCGGCCTTCTCCACGGCGGCGGCGGTGCGCAGCGAGGCGTAGTAGTCCGCGCCCTCCTGGAGGTGGACACGACGGCGGATACCGGCCGTGTCGATGAACTTCCAGGTGATGCCGCCGAGCTCGATCAGCTCGTCGACCGGGTCGCGGGTGGTTCCCGCGAGCTCGTTGACGACGACGCGGTCCTCGTTGGCCACCTTGTTCAGCAGGGAGGACTTGCCGACGTTGGGGCGGCCGATGAGCGCGATCCGGCGCGGGCCGCCGACCGCGGTGCCGAAGCGCTGCGCCGGGGCCTCCGGAAGCACTTCGAGCACGGCGTCGAGCAGGTCACCGGTGCCGCGGCCGTGCAGCGAGGAAACCGGGTGCGGCTCACCGAGGCCCAGCGCCCACAGTGCGGTGGCGTCCGCCTCGCCGCTCTGCCCGTCCACCTTGTTGGCGCACAGCACGACGGGCTTCCCGGCCCGGCGGAGGAGCTTGACGACGGCTTCGTCGGTGTCGGTCGCGCCGACGGTCGAGTCGACCACGAAGACGACCGCGTCGGACGCCTCGATCGCGTACTCGGCCTGGGCGGCGACGGAGGCGTCGATGCCCAGCACGTCCTGCTCCCAGCCGCCGGTGTCGACGACCTTGAAGCGGCGGCCGGCCCACTCCGCCTCGTAGGTGACGCGGTCGCGGGTGACACCGGGCTTGTCCTCGACGACGGCCTCACGGCGGCCGATGATCCGGTTCACCAATGTCGACTTGCCGACATTGGGGCGGCCGACGACGGCGAGCACGGGCAGCGGCCCGTGACCGGCCTCGTCGATGGCGCCCTCGACGTCTTCGAGGTCGAAGCCCTCCTCCGCGGCGAGCTCCATGAACTCCGCGTACTCGGCGTCGCCAAGTGCTCCGTGCTCGTGCTCCGAGCCGTCGGAGTGAATCTGGTCGTTCATGAAGTCCGTTCCTCTTTGCATCATCGATGGGCCGCGAACAGGCGGCCCACTACTCAAGTCTTACTTAACGCCCGGTGAAGCGCCTGGCCTCGTCCAGATGGGCGGTCAGCCGCCCCTGGATCCGTACCGTCGCCTCGTCCAGCACCTTGCGTGTACGCCGTCCGCTGCCGTCACCGGCTTCGAAGGCGTCCCCGAAGACCACGTCGACCCGGCTGCGCAGCGGCGGCAGTGCCGATATCAACCGTCCGCGCCGCTCGGTGCTTCCCAGGACGGCCACGGGCACGATCGGCGCCCCGCTGCGCACCGCGAAGTACGCGAGCCCGGCCCGCAGGGAGGCGAAGTCGCCCTCGCCCCTGGTGCCCTCCGGGAAGATCCCGAGGACCCCGCCGCCCTCCAGCACGCCCAGGGCGTGGGTGACGGCGGTGCGGTCGACGGTCGTACGGTCCACCTTCAGCTGGCCGATTCCGCGCAGGAACGGGTCGAGCGGGCCGACGAACGCCTCTTTCTTGATCAGGAAGTGGACGGGCCGGGGCGCGGTGCCCATCAGCATCGGCCCGTCGATGTTGTGCGCGTGGTTCACCGCGAGTATGACGGGTCCGGAGGCGGGCACCCGCCACGCGCCGAGGACGCGGGGCTTCCACAGTCCGTACATCAGCCCGATGCCGATGCCGCGCCCGACCGCCGCACCGCGCGGCGTGGGCGGCGGCGAGCCCTTGGTGACTCCGGTCACCGCGAGGCCCGCTTCTCCTCGACGAGGGTGACGACACACTCGATGACCTGCTGAAGGGTCAGCTCGGTGGTGTCCACCTCCACGGCGTCGCCCGCCTTGGCCAGCGGGGAGGTCTTACGGCCGGAGTCGGCCGCGTCCCGCTTGATCAGCGCCTCCTTGGTGGCGGCCAGGTCGGCGCCCCTGACCTCGGCGCTGCGCCGGGCGGCGCGGGCCTCCGGGGAGGCGGTGAGGAAGATCTTCAGGTCGGCGTCGGGCAGGACGGTGGTGCCGATGTCCCGTCCCTCGACCACGATGCCCCCTCCGGCCGCGGCGGCGATGGAGCGCTGGAGCTCGGTGATCCGGGTGCGCACCTCGGGGACCGCGCTGACCGCGCTGACCTTGGAGGTGACCTCCTGCGTGCGGATCGGGCCCGAGGCGTCCTCGCCGTCGACGGTGATCGTGGGGGCGGCGGGGTCCGTGCCGGAGACGATCACCGGCTTGTCGGCCGCGGTGGCCACCTCCGTCGCGTCCTGCACGTCGACGCCGTTGTTCAGCATCCACCAGGTGATCGCCCGGTACTGGGCGCCGGTGTCCAGGTAGCTCAGGCCGAGCTGCGCGGCGACGGCCTTGGACGTGCTCGACTTGCCGGTGCCGGAGGGCCCGTCGATGGCTACGATCACTGCGGCCGGGGCCGTACGGGTTTCCACGGTGGTGGACACCTTCCTGATAACACGGGGTGTGCGGGACGGGGGCGTGTGCGAACCCGCCCCCGCACAAGGTTACCGAGTGCCGGGGCGGGTCCGTTCACCCCTGTGGACAACCGGCGACCGGCGCCCGCCGCTACTGCCGTATCGACCAGCCGCGCTCGCGCAGCGCGGCGCTCAGCGCGGGGGCCGCGCTCGGCTCGACCATCAGCTGCACCAGCCCGGCCTGCTGCCCGGTGGCGTGCTCGATGCGCACGTCCTCGACGTTGACCCCGGACCGTCCGGCGTCGGCGAAGATCCCGGCGAGTTCGCCCGGCCGGTCACTGATGAGCACGGAGACCATCTCGTACGCGGTGGGGGCCGTGCCGTGCTTGCCGGGCACCCTGACCCGGCCCGCGTTGCCGCGGCGCAGGACGTCCTCGATGCCCTCGCTGCCCGCCCGGCGCCGGTCGTCGTCCTCGGACTCCAGACCGCGCAGCGCCCGTACCGTCTCCTCCAGGTCGGCGGCGACCCCGGCGAGCACGTCGGCGACCGGGCCGGGGTTGGCGGCAAGGATCTCCACCCACATCCGGGGGTCCGAGGCGGCGATCCGGGTGACGTCCCTGATGCCCTGGCCGCAGAGGCGTACGGCGGTCTCGTCGGCCTCCTCCAGGCGGGCGGCGACCATCGACGAGATCAGCTGCGGGGTGTGGGAGACCAGGGCGACGGCCCGGTCGTGCGCGTCGGCGTCCATCACGACCGGGACGGCGCGGCAGAGCGCGACCAGCTCAAGGGCCAGGTTGAGCACCTCGGTGTCGGTGTCCCGGGTCGGTGTGAGGACCCAGGGCCGTCCCTCGAACAGGTCCGCGCTGGCGGCGAGGGGGCCCGACCTCTCCTTGCCCGCCATGGGGTGCGTGCCGATGTACCGCGTGAGGTCGAGGCCGAGCGCCTCCAGCTCGCGGCGGGGGCCGCCCTTCACACTGGCGACGTCCAGATAGCCGCGGGCCACGCCGTCCCGGAGGGCGGTGGCGAGCACCGGGGCCACATGCGCGGGCGGCACGGCGATGATCGCCAGGTCCACCAGGCCCTCGGGCGCCTCGTCCGTACCCGCGCCCAGCGCGGCCGCGGTGCGGGCCGACCGGGGGTCGTGGTCGCGGAGGTGGACCTGGATGCCGCGACCGGCGAGGGCGAGGGCTGCGGACGTGCCGACGAGGCCCGTTCCGATGACGACGGCGGTTCTCACTGGGCGATGTCCTTGCGGAGTGCGGCGGTGGCACCGAGGTACACATGGGCGATCTCGGACTTGGAAAGGTAGGTCTCGACATGCGCGAGGACCCGCACCACGCGGGGCATCGCCCCCGTGATGTCCAGCTCCTGGGCGCAGATCAGCGGTACGTCGACGATACCGAGGCCGCGCGCGGCGGCGGCCGGGAAGTCGCTGTGCAGGTCGGGGGTGGCGGTGAACCAGATGCTGATCAGGTCGTCCGCGACGAGGTGGTTGCGCTCCAGGACGGCGGTGAGCAGGGCACCGACCCGCTCGTTCATGTGCCCGGACTCGTCCCGGTCCAGCTGGACCGCGCCGCGGACCGCTCGTACCACCACGGGGTGCTCCTCGGTTGCTCGTAGCGTTGCTCGCAGCGTGCGGCGGTTGCCCGGCCGCGTGATCCTTACCGGTCAGCCTAAGGGCTGTCCGTAATCACCGGCGCAAGCCGTTTCCGCTCCCGTACGCTCGCCCGCATGATCGTTCCCGGCCCCGAGGCCCTTGTCCGCGACCACACGGTCTACTCCTGTGTGATGGGCTCACGCGCCTTCGGGCTCGCCACCGAGGAGAGCGACACCGACCTGCGCGGGGTGTTCCTCGCGCCGACCCCGCTGTTCTGGCGGTTCGAGAAGCCGCCGACGCATGTCGACGGCCCGGCGCCGGAGCAGTTCTCCTGGGAGCTGGAGCGCTTCTGCGAGCTGGCGCTGCGCGCCAACCCCAATGTGCTGGAGTGCCTGCACTCGCCGCTGGTGGAGCACGCCGACGCCGTGGGCCGCGAGCTGCTCGCCCTGCGCGGCGCCTTCCTCTCCCGGCGGGCCCATCAGTCCTTCGTGCGGTACGCCGCGAGCCAGCGCGCAAAGCTGGAGGCGGACGTACGGCGGTACGGGGCACCGCGCTGGAAGCACGCCATGCATCTGCTGCGCCTGCTGGCCTCCGGGCTGGACCTGCTGCGGACCGGCGAGCTCACGATCGAGGTGGGCGCGGCCCGCGAGGAGCTGCTGGCGGTGAAGCGGGGCGAGGTGCCGTGGGCGGAGGTGGAGCGCCGGATGACCCGCCTCGCCGGGGAGAACGACGAGGCGGCGGGAGGCTCCCCGCTTCCGCCCGAGCCGGACCGGGCCCGGGTGGAGGACTTCCTGGTCCGCGTCCGCCGGGCCTCCGCTTCCTGGCCGGACACGGCCGGGCGTGCGGACCGGGCCCCGGCCAGCGGACGGCAGGGCGACGACAGGCCCTAACGCCCCAGCCGCGCCCGCACCACGAGATCGTGCAGCGCGTCGAACCCTCCGGCCGTCTCCGGGAGCCGCGAGCCGGCCTGGGCCCGGTCCAGCACCCCGTGCAGCGCCTCGACGTCCCGGGCCGCCACGGCCCCGGCCTCCTCCCCCGCTGCCCCGTGCTCGGCCCCGGCCTTCGCCTCGATCAGGCCGGGCAGGTAGGCCGGGGCCGGCACCTCCCCGAGGAGGGTCGGCAGATGGGCCAGCACCTCACCGGCGCGCATCAGGTGGATTCCGGTGAGCAGCGCCCGGAACGTGTACAGCAGCGGCTTCAGCTCGCCGGTCTTCTCGAAGAGCCGCCACTGGGTGCCGGCGAATCCCCGGTAGTGGTGGGCGTGGTTGCGGGTGAGCACGTCCGGAGCCAGGGCCAGCAGCTCCGCGTGGATCTCGCTGGTGCGCACGACCAGCGGCGAGAGCAGCTGCTCCAGCACGTAGCCGTTCGGCTTCAGCATCAGCCGGACGAACGTGCGCAGGTCGTGCGTGACGAGGTCCATCTCGACGCCGTCCGCGTCCCACATCCGCGAGCGCGTCTCCTCGGCCCCGCGCAGCCCCACGAGATCCTCCGCGGGCAGGAGATGGACCCCCCGAAGGTCCACGTCCGAGTCCGCGGAGGGGAACCCGTACAGATGTGCCCCCGATACCGTGGCGAACAGCAGCGGATGGCGCTCCTGGGCGAGAACCGGGCCGAAGTCCGTGACCGGCAGCCCGGCTCGCTCAAGGTGTCCGTCGGCTTGTTCGTTCTGTGTGCGCATGGCTCAAGAATCCCAGAGCGCCCCCAGTGCCAGCAGGTCGCTGCGGTACTCGATCCGCTCCGCCCACTCCTTGGGCCAGGCTCCCGCGCCCAGGTGGGCTCCGGCGAACGCGCCGGTCAGGCAGGCCAGGGAGTCCGAGTCGCCCCGGGTGCAGGCGGCGCGGCGCAGTGCGGTGACGGGTTCCTCGGGAAAGAGAAGGAAGCAGTGCAGGGCGGTGGCCAGGGCCTCCTCGGCGATCCAGCCGTCCCCGGTCCGCTCGCAGGGGTCGGTCTCCGGGGACGGGTCGCGCAGGGCGTCCTGGACGCGGGCGAGGGCGGTGAGGCACTCCTCCCAGCCGCGCTGGATGTACCGCTCGGGCGAGGGGTCGCCCGCGTGGCGCCACAGGTCGCCGAGCCAGCGCGTGAGGTACCGGCCGCTGTTCTCGTACGCGTAGGAGCGCAGCTGTCCGACCAGGCCCGTCGGTTCGGCTCCCTGCGCCAGCAGGTACACGGCGCGGGCGGTCAGGTCGGACGCGGCGAGCGCGGTCGGGTGGCCGTGGGTGAGGGCGGCCTGCAACTGGGCGGCCCCGGAGCGCTGTTCCTCGCTCAGGCCGGGGACGAGTCCGACCGGCGCGACCCGCATGTTGGCGCCGCAGCCCTTGGAACCGGTCTGGCTGGCCTCCTGCCAGAGCCGGTCGCTGTCGAGCAGCCGGCAGGCGGTCATGCAGGTGCGGCCGGGGGCGCGGTTGTTGTCGGGCGAGTGGTACCAGTCGACGAACTCCTCGCGCACCGGGCGGGCCAGCCGCAGCGCGGTGAGCAGTCCCCGGTCCGTGGCGGTGCGGATGCCGCGTGCCAGGGCCAGCGTCATCTGGGTGTCGTCGGTGACGAACGCGGGCTTCGGCAGCCGCATGGTGCGCCACGGTCCGCACTTCGCGAGGATCGACGGCACGTTGTTGAACTCGGTCGGGAAGCCCAGCGCGTCGCCGAGCGCCAGCCCGGTGAGCGCGCCGGTGGCGGCCTGTTTGGTGATGGTCCTGGTCACGATCACGTGCTTCTTCCTTCCGGTCTCAGCAGTGGCGGGTGCAGCGTGGTGGCGGCACCCGCCCGGTAGAGCGCGGCCGGTTTTCCCCGTCCGCCGGTCCGGCGCGGGGCCCCTTCCACGGCCTGGACGAAGCCGGGCGTGGCGAGGACCTTGCGCCGGAAGTTGGGGCGGTCCAGCTCGACGCCCCAGACCGTCTCGTACACCTGCTGGAGTTCTCCCAGGGTGAATTCGGGCGGGCAGAAGGCGGTGGCCAGACAGCTGTACTCAAGCCTGGCGCCGATCCGGTCGTGGGCGTCGGCGAGGATGCGGTCGTGGTCGAAGGCGAGCGGGCCGGGTGCGGCGGCGTCCCACCACTGGGCGCTGGCCGCGTCCCCGCCGCCGCGCGGCTCGGGCAGATCGGGGACGAGGGCGGCGTAGGCGACCGAGACGACCCGCATCCTGGGGTCGCGGTCCGGCTCGCTGTAGGTGCGCAGCTGTTCCAGGTGGAAGGCGCTGACCGCGTTCTCCGTCAGTCCGGTCTCCTCGGCGAGCTCCCGGCGGGCGGCGCTCCCGGCGGACTCGCGGGGCAGGACGAAGCCACCGGGCAGTGCCCAGCAGCCCTTGTACGGTTCCTCGCCGCGTTCGACGAGCAGGACGTGCAGCCGGCTGCCGCGGACCGTGAAGACGGCGAGGTCGACGGTGACCGCGAAGGGCTCGAAGGCGTGCGGGTCGTAGCCCTCGGGAGCGCGGGCGTTCATCGGTTCTCCGGCAGGGGCGGGGCGAACCGCCAGCTGTCGGCGAGCAGTGCGTCGACGGCGGCGACCGCGGTGGCCAGGCGCTCTTGGCGGGTGCCCGTGATTTCGACGAACCGCCTGTCGGTGCGGGTGAGTTCGGCCCGGAAGCGGTCGGTCATCCAGGGGCGGAGTTCCTCGCCGTCGCGCAGCCCGTCGTCCTCGAAGGCGACGCCCTCGTGGTCGGTGAGCAGCCACAGGTGGTGGCGGACCCGGTCGGCGGTCCGCTCGACGAGCGGGTTGCGCCCGCCGACGTACCGCTCGTGCCAGACGGTGGTGGCGAAGGAGTCCGTGTCGCAGAAGAGGACCGGCGAACCGGTCCGCGCGGCCTCCTCCTCCCTGGTGTTCTGGACCTGGGCGATCAGCGGGAAGTCGTCGGTGGTGAAGACGACGTCCTCCCACTGGGCGCCGGGGTGACGGGAGCGCAGCGCGGCCAGTTTCCGTTCGCTGAACTCCCGCCCGTACTCGTCGACGCAGGCGGTCCGCGCCCAGATCCCGCCGCGGGCGCGGTAGTGCCGGGCGAGGGCGCGGGCCAGGGTCGTGGTGCCGGTGGACTCGGCGCCGAGCACGACGACCCGGCGGGCGAGGGCGGCCCGTACGGGCGGCTCCAGGAAGTCCCAGCAGCCGACCGGGTCCTTGCGGACGGCGGTGCCGGAGACCGGGAAGAGAGCGCGGTCCGGGTCGACGCAGACGGAGGCGGCGCCGAACCTGCGGGCCAGTTCGGCCCCGTACGTCTCCGAGGTGAAGACGGCGTCCACCGGCTGGGGCACGGCCGCGGTGAAAACGGCCATGTGCGCGTCCCAGACCGCCGGGTCGTGGACGTCCATGGGGATGTCGTCGACGGCGCCGACGACCCTCACGTCCGGGTGCACCTCACGCATCCACGCCACCCGGTCGGCGAGCGGCACGGATTCGACGGAGGCGGCGCAGACCAGGACGGTCAGCCGCTCGCAACGGTCCCGCGCGGTGCGGACCAGGTGGTGGTGGCCCGCGTGAGGCGGGTAGAACTTGCCGAGGACCAGCCCGTGCCCGAAGCGCTTCACGCCGCCGCTCCCACGGGCTCGCGCCGCTGTCCGGCCAGATCGCGGCGCCAGTTGCGCAGACCGGTCAGGCAGAGCGCCAGGAACCCGCAGTACAGCAGCGAGGTCAGGTAGAGCTCCTTGTACGCGTACAGCGGGATGTACACCACGTCGGCGGCGATCCAGAGCCACCAGGACTCGACGAGCTTGCGGCACTGACCGTACGTCGCCGTCAGGGACAGCGCGGTCGTCAGGGCGTCCCAGAAGGGCACGGTCGAGTCGGTGGCGCGGGCGAGCAGGCCGGTGAGGGCGAGTGTCCCCACCGCCCCCGCCACGAGCAGCCAGGTCCATTCGGTGCGCGTGGTGCGGCGCACCGGCAGGTCCGGTGAGCCCGGTCCACCCCCGTGGGTCCAGGTCCACCAGCCGTACGCGGCGAGGGCGATGAAGACGATCTGGAGGCCGGCGTCGGCGTACAGACCGGACTGGGTGAACAGCAGGATGAAGAAGACGTTGTTGGCGATGCCGATCGGCCAGTTGGCGAGGTGCTGGCGTGCCACGAGCCACACGCAGAGTGCCCCGCTGCCGAAACCGAGCACCTCGGTCCAGCTGACCGGGGTGCCGAGCACCGTCATCAGGGGCTGCTGCAGGGGGTCGAGGTATTCCGCGAGACTCACGCCCGCCTCCTTCTTAATAGTCATACTGACTATAAAGCGGTGAGGGGCAGGAGAAAAGACCCGCGGCCGGTTCCTGTCCGGATTTCGGAGACAGGAACCGGCCGCGGGCCGTGGAGCGGACGTCCGGGGGCCTACAGGCCGACCTCGCGCATCAGCATGCCGACCTCGGTGTTGGTCAGGCGCCGCAGCCAGCCGGACTTCTGGTCGCCCAGCGGGATCGGCCCGAAGGCGGTGCGCACGAGCCGCTCGACCGGGAAGCCCGCCTCGGAGAGCATCCGGCGGACGATGTGCTTGCGGCCCTCGTGGAGGGTGACCTCGACCAGGTAGTTCTTCCCGGTGTTCTCGACGACCCGGAAGTGGTCGGCGCGGGCGTACCCGTCCTCCAGCTGGATGCCGTCCTTGAGCCGCTTGCCCAGGTCGCGCGGGAGCGGGCCCTGGATGGCCGCCAGGTAGGTCTTCTTCACCCCGTACTTGGGGTGGGTCAGGCGGTGGGCCAGCTCACCGTGGTTGGTGAGCAGGATGATGCCCTCGGTCTCGGTGTCCAGCCGCCCGACGTGGAAGAGCCGGGTCTCCCGGTTGGTGACGTAGTCGCCGAGGCACTGGCGGCCGTCCGGGTCCTCCATCGAGGAGACGACACCGGCCGGCTTGTTCAGCGCGAAGAACAGGTAGGACTGGGCGGCGACGGTCAGGCCGTCGACCTTGATCTCGTCCTTGTGCACGTCGACACGCATGCCCTGCTCGACCACGATCTCGCCGTTGACCTCGACACGGGCCTGGTCGATCAGCTCCTCGCACGCGCGGCGCGAGCCCATGCCGGCGCGGGCGAGGACCTTCTGCAGCCGCTCGCCCTCCTGCTCGGCGCCGGGGTGCGTCTTGGGCGTCGTGATCTCGGGCTTGTTCGCGTACCGGTCCCGGTTGCGCTGTTCGATCTTGGCGTCGAGTTCGCGCGGGCGGGACGGGGCGCCCTGGCGCCGCTGACCGCCGCCGCTGCGGGCGCCGCCCGGCTGCGGGGTCCGGGGGCCGCCCTTGGCGCCGCCCCGGGCCGCGGCGCCGCGGCCCTTGCGGGGGCCGTCACCGCTCTGCTCGCCGGAGCCCACGTCGTAGCGACGCTCCTCGGGCCGGGGGCGGCGGGGGCGCTGCTCCTGCCTGCCGTCGCGCCCGGCGCCCGCGCCACGGGGGTTCCGGCCGCCGCCGCTCCGGCCGCCACTGCCGCCGCTGCTGCCGCTTCCGCTGTTCCTGCCACTGCTTCGCATCAAAATTCCGTCTTGTCGTCTGCGTGGGTATCCGGGGTGTCCGGTGCGTCCGGATCGAACGACGGCACACCCTCTAGCGTCTCAGCCTCGATCGCGTCCGCCTCGGGGAGGAAGGGCGCGAGCTCCGGGAGCTCATCCAGGCCACGCAGGCCCATCCGCTCCAGAAAGTAGTTCGTCGTCCTGTACAGGATCGCACCTGTTTCGGGTTCCGTGCCCGCCTCCTGCACCAGACCGCGCTGGAGCAGGGTCCGCATGACCCCGTCGCAGTTCACGCCGCGGACCGCGGAGACCCGGGAACGGCTGACCGGCTGACGGTACGCGACCACCGCGAGGGTCTCCAGCGCGGCCTGGGTCAGCCGGGCCTGCTGGCCGTCCAGGACGAAGCGTTCGACGGCCGCCGCGTACGCGGGCCGGGTGTAGAAGCGCCAGCCGCCCGCGACCAGCCGCAGCTCGAAGCCGCGGCGCTGCGCGGTGTACTCGTCGGCCAGCTCGCGCAGTGCGTCGGCGACGGCCCTGCGGGGCCGCTCCAGCACCTTGGCGAGGTGTTCCTCGGTGGCGGGCTCGTCGACGACCATGAGGACGGCCTCCAGGGCGGGCCTGAGGCCGAGGTCCGCGACGGCGGGGCCGCTCGTCTCCTGCTGGTTCATGCCTGTGCGTCCTCCTCGGCGTCCCGCGCCTCGCTGTCGAACTCGTCCGTGACCACGGGCCCGGCGTCCTCTCCCCCGGCCCAGCGCACCAGCAGCTCCCCCAGCGCCTCGGCCTGGTCGAGCGCGACGGCCTTCTCCCGGTACAGCTCCAGCAGCGCGAGGAACCGGGCGACGACGGTGAGGGTGTCCGGGGCGTCCTTGGTGAGCGTACGGAAACTGGCCTCGCCCGCCTCGCGCAGCCGCGCCACCACGATCCCCGCCTGTTCGCGCACGCTGACCAGCGGCGCGTGGATGTGGTCGACGTACACCTGGGGCGCGGCCCTCGGCTGCATGGCCCTCACGGCCAGCTCGGCGAACCCTCGCGCCCCGATGCTGATCACGACCTCGGGCAGCAGCTCGGCGTGGTGCGGCTCCAGCCCGACGGTACGGGGGAAGCGCCGCCCCTCCGAGGCCAGCCGCTCGCTGAGGATCTCCGCGATGCGCTTGTACGCGCGGTACTGGAGCAGCCGCGCGAAGAGCAGGTCCCTGGCTTCCAGCAGGGCCAGGTCCGCCTCGTCCTCCACCTCGGCGGTGGGCAGCAGCCGGGCCGCCTTCAGGTCGAGCAGCGTCGCGGCGACGACCAGGAACTCGGTGGTCTGGTCCAGGTCCCAGTCCGGCCCCATCGCGCGGATGTGCGCCATGAACTCGTCGGTGACCTTCGACAGGGCGACCTCGGTCACATCCAGCTTGTGCCGGGCGATGAGCTGGAGGAGCAGGTCGAACGGCCCCTCGAAGTTGGCCAGCCGGACGGTGAACCGCCCGTCGTCCCCGGACCCGCCGGGCGCGGGCGTCCCGGCCGCCTCGGAAGCTCCGGGCGCCCCGGGGGACCTGGGAGCTTCAGGCGCCTCGGTGACCTCAGGGGCCTCAGGATTCCCGGAGGTTGACGTGGTGGCCCGCTCCGGCGCCGCCGCGCCGCCCGGACCGCGCCCCAGGGGGCGGCGGCGGGCGCGGGCGGGCTCGTCGGTCGTCGGCATGAAGGTCCAGGGGAAAGCGGGATGCGGGCGGCGGGCCGTGGCCCGTACGGGAGGGGCCGCACCGCTCGTCCGGCGGCCGCCCCCCGGGCAGGCTACCGGCGCCGTGCCCGTCAGCGGCCGCGCAGCCGCCGTACGAGAATGCTCGCGTCGCCCCGCGACTCCAGGTCGGCCAGAACCACCGCGACCGCCTCGCGGACGATCCGCCCGCGGTCGACGGCCAGCCCGTGCTCGCCGCGCAGCACCAGGCGGGCGTGTTCGAGGTCCATCAGTTCCTCGGCCGAGACATAGACCGTGATCTTCTCGTCGTGCCGCTCGCGGCCACTGGGGCGGCGGTTCGAACCGCGTCCGCTCCCGCTGCCGCGCCCGCGCTGCTGCTGGACGACAGGGGCGGGGGCCGCCTCCTGGGCGGCGGGCAAAGCGGCCGCGGGCACCGCGCGCTGGGCACCGCGCCCGGTCGGCGCGGCCGTCCCGAGCCGGTCGCCGTCACCGCCGCGGCTGCGCGACTCCCCCGCGTCGGCGTCGGCCGCGGAGTGCTCCTCGCGCCCGGCGGCGCCGGTGGCCCGCTCCGCTTCCGTTCCCGCGCCGTCCGCCGTGGCATCGCCCTCCCCGGCCGGAGCGGGCACACGGGCCTCGCTGTTCGCCTTGCGCCGCCGTTCCACCGGCGAGGAGGCCTGGAGCCCCATCCCCCCGGTGGTACGGAACAGTTCGTCGGCCCCGGGCAGACTCACTCGGCGTGACACCGGGCGAGCACCTCCCTGGCGAGCTGGCGATAGGCCGCGGCACCGACCGAGTTGGAGGCGTACGTGGTGATGGGCTCACCGGCGACGGTGGTCTCCGGGAAACGCACGGTGCGCCCGATGACCGTGTGGTAGACGTGGTCGTCGAACGCCTCGACGACGCGCGCGAGGACCTCGCGGCTGTGCACCGTTCGGGAGTCGTACATGGTGGCGAGGATGCCGTCGAGCTCCAGATCGGGGTTGAGCCGCTCCTGGACCTTCTCGATGGTCTCGGTGAGCAGCGCCACTCCGCGCAGGGCGAAGAACTCGCATTCGAGCGGCACTATGACCTTGTGAGCGGCCGTCAGGGCGTTCACCGTGAGCAGGCCCAGCGAGGGCTGACAGTCGATCACGATGTAGTCGTAGTCGGCCAGCAGCGGCTTCAGGGCGCGCTGGAGCGTGGACTCCCGGGCCACCTCGCTGACCAGCTGGACCTCGGCGGCCGAGAGGTCGATGTTGCTGGGCAGCAGGTCCATGTTGGGGACCGCGGTCTTCAGCAGGACCTCGTCGGCCGACATGCCCCGCTCCATGAGCAGGTTGTAGACGGTGAGGTCGAGCTCCATCGGGTTGACGCCGAGTCCGACCGACAGGGCTCCCTGCGGGTCGAAGTCGACGAGCAGGACGCGCCGCCCGTACTCGGCGAGCGCGGCACCCAGGTTGATGGTCGACGTGGTCTTGCCGACGCCGCCCTTCTGGTTGCACATCGCGATGATCTTCGCGGGGCCGTGATCGGTCAGCGGGCCCGGGATCGGGAAGTAGGGCAGGGGGCGGCCGGTCGGACCGATCCGCTCGCGGCGCTGCCGGGCGGCGTCGGGCGCGAGGGTGGCCGCGTACTCCGGATCGGGCTCGTACTCGGCGTCGGGGTCGTAGAAGTGCCCCTGGGGCTCGTCGAAGTCGGCGAAGTGGGCGGTGTCCCGGCCACTCTCGTTGCCGGCCATGGCGTTCACGTGTAGGCCGTCCATCATCTGGGGGGCTGTCGTCATGTGCTGTTGGGTGGCGAAGGTGCGGACAGCGACGGAGCCGACAGCCTCCAGCCCGGTCGGGCTCTGGCCCCGTGCGGGCAGACCTGGATGGACACCCCCGGGAGTAAATGTCGACTCATTCACAAGTCGTCTTACCTCCTTGGATGTGACCAGGAAACTTATCGATAGGTCAGCGTGGCACCATGCCGACGATTGGCGACTCTATGGCGTGTCACCGCTCCGCAGCAACACAATCCGCCGGACCCGGCCCGATGTGTCGGCAATCGAACACCCCGCTGTCAAGGGCACGCAGCCACCAGGGTGCACGTTTCCCGGGTGTACGAATCGGTCGAAGGTGCGCGTTCGAGACGAGTCGCACACGGACCGGGCACGGTCCGGACATGCCTCCGGCCGGACCTTGCTCGGCAAGGTCCGGCCGGACACACGAGGTTGACGAAGGAGGTTGACCCGTCAGCCGAGGAGCGAGCTCAGCTCGACGTACTCGAGGCCGTGCGCCTCGGCCACCTCGCGGTAAACGACCTGCCCGTCATGGGTGTTGAGGCCCTTGGCGAGCGCGGCGTCGCGGCGCAGCGCCTCGACCCAGCCGCGGTTGGCGAGCTCCACGATGTACGGGAGCGTGGCGTTGGTGAGGGCGTAGGTGGAGGTGTTCGGCACCGCGCCCGGCATGTTCGCGACGCAGTAGAAGACCGAGTTGTGGACCTTGAAGGTCGGGTCGGCGTGCGTCGTCGGGTGCGAGTCCTCGAAGCAGCCGCCCTGGTCGATCGCAATGTCGACAAGGACACTTCCGGGCTTCATCTTGGCGACGAGCTCGTTGGTGACCAGCTTCGGGGCCTTGGCGCCGGGGATGAGCACGGCACCGACGACCAGGTCGGCCTCGACGACGGCCTTCTCCAGCTCGAAGGCGTTGGAGACGACCGTCTGCACCTTGGTGCCGAAGACCTTGTCCGCCTCGCGGAGCTTGTTGATGTCCTTGTCGAGCAGCGTGACGTGGAAACCGAGGCCCACGGCGATCTGCGTGGCGTTCCAGCCGGAGACGCCGCCGCCGATGACGACGGCCTTGCCGGCCGCCGTGCCCGGGACGCCGCCCGGCAGCACGCCGCGGCCGCCGGCCGAGCGCATCAGGTGGTAGGCGCCGACCTGCGGGGCGAGGCGGCCCGCGACCTCGGACATCGGGGCGAGCAGCGGGAGGGCGCGGGTCGCGGTCTCGACCGTCTCGTAGGCGATGGCCGTGGTGCCCGACGCGAGCAGCGCGTCGGTGCACTCGCGGGAGGCGGCGAGGTGCAGGTAGGTGAAGAGCGTCTGGTCCTTGCGGAGGCGGTGGTACTCCTCGGCGATCGGCTCCTTGACCTTGAGGACCAGGTCGGCGGCGACCCAGACCTCGTCGGCGGTGGCGAGGATCTGCGCTCCGGCGGCGGTGTACTCCTCGTCCGTGATCGAGGAGCCGAGACCGGCGCCCTTCTCGACGACGACCTGGTGGCCGTGGCGGACGAGCTCGTTCACACCTGCAGGCGTGATCGCCACGCGGAACTCGTTGTTCTTGACTTCGCGGGGGATGCCGACCTTCACGTCGATCACGGTCCTTGACTCAGAGGATTATCCGGACATAGCAATACATACCCGGATAGACGCTACGTAATTGGAGACACCGCGAACACACGCGGCACAGCCATTCTAATGAAGGGTTTCGTACTGTCTAGCCTTACAAAGCATTATTTTTCTGTGAGAGCACTACGGATTTCGCAGGTCACACCCTTCTGATTCAGCAGTCGGTCCGCCACACCCCGGTGCAGCCCGGCCGCCGCCGGGTCGCCAAGCCGGTCGAGCGTGTCCGCCAGCCGGAGCTCCAGGGCCGCCTGAAGCCGTACGTCCCCGGCCCGCCTGGCCCACTCGACGGCCTCCTGGCAGGTGTGCAGGGACTCCTGCGGCCGCCCCGCGTACTCCTGCACCCGCGCCACCTCGCTGAGCGCCCGCGCCTGGGCCGGTACGTCCCCGAGCCTGCGGTAGCCCGCCGCCGCGGCACGCCAGTTCCGCAGCGCCTCGCCGTACCGCCCGGCATAGGTGTGCACCGCTCCGAGCCGCCCGTACAGCCGCGCCTCCTCGGCCCGCTCCCCCTGCGTGAGCCGCTGCGCCAGCGCCCGGCCGTACCAGTCGGAGGCCCGGTGGAAGTCCCCGAGTTCCGCGTAGGCGCCACCTACGGATTCCATCGCGCGGCCGGTGGCGTAGGGGTCCTTCGCGGCCCGCCCGGCGTCCAGCGCGGCGCGGTAGCGGGCCAGTGCCTCCTGGGTGCGGCCGGTCCTGGCGTCGAGGTCGGCGAGGTTGAGCAGCGCGGCGGCCTGCTCACGCGCCAGCCCGCGCCGCTCGGCGACCGCCAGCACCAGGCCGTGCAGCCCGTACAGCTCGGGGGCGGCGGACTCGGTGCCCTCGTGCACCGCCAGCGCCCGCACCAGCGCGGCCACCAACCTCCGTGCCAGCGTGTCGAGTTCACCGTCCTCGACGGCGATCCGGGCCGAGGCCAGCAGGGCGGGCCGACGGGCCCGCAGCCATGCGGCGGCGGCCTCCGGCCCGGGGAAGCGCAGCGACCTGGGCAGTCCGGCGAGCCGGTGGCGGACCGGGGAACCCTCGGGCTCGGTGACCGCCCGGCAGGACTGCAGCAGCCGTACGGTCCGCTCCAGCATCCGGGCCCTGGCCAGCTGGATCTCCGCCGGCCGGTCCCGGGCCGACAGCAGCTCGCGCAGCAGCGGCACGAGGCAGCCGGGCACTTCGTACTCCGGCTGGTCGGCCCCGTCACCGTGCAGCAGCCCCAGCGCCACGAAGTCGTCGAGGATCTGCTGGGCGGCCGATACGGAGCAGCCGGCCAGCGCGGACGCGGTGTGGGCGTCGACGAGCCCGGCGGGCGCGAGGGCGAGCAGCCTCAGCAGCCGGGCGGACACCGGCGGCAGCGCGTCATGCGCCAGCCGGAAGGCACGGGCCAGCGGGCGGGAACCGGACGGCTCGGCGTCGTCCGGCAGCTCGCGCAGCCGCCGGACGACGTCGGCGACCGATGCCATCGGGTGCGCGGCGAGCCAGCCGCCGGCCAGGGCCAGCGCGGCGGGCAGCCCGCCGCACTCCCGCACGAGGCTCTCGGCGGTCTGCGGATCAACGGTGATCCGGACCTCGCCGATCGTGTGGGCCAGCAGCCGCACGGCCGGGCCCGCCTCCAGCCCGCCGATGGTGCAGGGACGGACACCCGGGATGCCGGTCAGCGGGCCCCCGGAGGTGGCGACGACCAGGCAGTCCGGGTTGTCCGGCAGCAGCGGGTCGACCTGTTCGGCGTCGACCGCGTCGTCCAGGAACAGCAGGGCGCGGCGCCCGGCCAGCTCGTCGCGGACCATTCCGGAGAGCTCGTCCCCGTCCGCGCCGGGCGGGCCGGTCACACCGAGCTGGCCGAGGAGTTCGCGGGCGGTGCGCTCGGTGGGGACCGGAGTACCGCCGGGCTCGGTGAGCCGGACACGCAGCAGTCCGTCGGGGTGTCCGCCTTCGGCGAGCAGTCCGCGGGCCAGCTCGGCGGCGAGCGCGGTACGTCCGGAGCCGGGGCGTCCGGCGATCAGCAGGACCCGGGCGCGGGCGGCCTTGCGGCCGGCCAGGGTGTCCAGTCCGGTGTGTCCGACGTCGGCACGCAGCGCCTTCAACTCGCGGTCGCGGCCGAGGAATCGGGGGAGGGCGGCGCCGGACGGCTCCTCGGTTCCCGCCGCCTCGACCGGGCCGCTGGTGTCCACCGCCTGATCCGTCACGGGCCACGCTCCACTTCGCTGCACGCGTCGCCCTCCGGGACTCCGGTCAGGGCGTTCCGAGCGTAGTTCAGGCGTGCGGGCGTTTCCGGCGGAGCGTGCCGTGAGGATCCCCCGATCGGATCAGTGGCTTGTCCGATCGAAGGATCACGCAAGGGATCAGGAAGGACCGTGAGGGATCAGGAACGGTCCCGGTGGACCGTCAGGCCACGAACGGGCGGGCCGGCCAGGGCGCCTCGGCCGGCCGCAGCGAGTCGATCCCGTCACCCGCGAGGACCGCCGCGAGCGAGAGGACGCCGACCACCAGGCAGTTGTTGTGCAGCTCCCCCGCGAGCACCCCCCGGACCAGCTCCTGGAGCGGCACCCGGGCCAGCTCCATGTCGGCCTCCTCCTCGGAGACCTCGAAGCGCTCCCCGTCGGCCTCGGAGAGGTCACGGGCGAGGAAGATCCGTACGGCTTCGTCGCAGCCGCCCGGCGTGGTGTAGACGTCGGTCAGCACCCGCCAGTCCTCGGCCTTGACGTAGGCCTCCTCGTACAGCTCGCGCTGGGCGGCGTGCAGCGGGTTCTCACCGGGGACGTCGAGCAGTCCGGCCGGGATCTCCCAGAGCTTGTGGCGCACCGGGTGACGGTACTGGCGCAGCACGACGACCCGGCCGTCCGCGTCGAGCGCGAGCACGGCGACCGAACCGGGGTGGACCTGGTAGTCACGGCGCACGACGGTGCCGTCCGGCATCACCACCTCGTCGGTGCGGACGCTGGTCTTGTTGCCGGTGAAGGGCGTCTCGGTCGCGGTGACCTGCCACTCCTCGGGCGTGTCCTGGAAACCCATCTACGTCCTCCCACGGAAAACACGGAAACCGGGGCACGGTGTCCTTCACGGATCCGTACCCCGGTCAACGTTAATGCCTGTGCGCCCTTGGACTACTTGCCCGGGGCGGCACCGGTCTTGCGCGCGACGGCCGCCTTGACCAGACCCGCGAAGAGCGGGTGCGGGCGGGTCGGGCGGGAGCGGAGCTCCGGGTGCGCCTGGGTGGCGACCAGGTAGGGGTGGATCTCGCGCGGGTACTCGACGTACTCGACGAGCTTGTTGTCCGGGGAGGTGCCGGAGAAGACCAGACCGGCCTTCTTCTCCAGCTCGGCCCGGTAGGCGTTGTTGACCTCGTAGCGGTGGCGGTGGCGCTCCTCCACGTACGGCTGGTCCTCGTAGGCCTCGCGGACCAGCGAGCCCTCGGCGAGCTTCGCCGGGTAGAGGCCGAGCCGCATGGTGCCGCCGAGGTCGCCCGCGCCCTCGACGTACGCCAGCTGCTCCTCCATCGTCGAGATGACGGGGTGCGCGGTGGCGGCGTCGAACTCGGTGGAGTTGGCGTCGGGGATCTCCGCGAGGTTGCGCGCGGCCTCGATGACCACGCACTGGAGGCCCAGGCAGAGGCCGAGCAGCGGCAGCTTGTTCTCGCGGGCGTACCGGATCGCGCCGATCTTGCCGTCGACACCGCGGTCGCCGAAGCCGCCGGGGACACAGATCGCGTCGACGTCGCCGAGCTGCTTCGCGGCGCCCGCCGCGATCTTGCAGTCGTCCGAGGCGACCCACTTGACCTTGACCCGCGCCTTGTTCGCGAAGCCACCGGCCCGGATGGCCTCGGTGACCGAGAGGTAGGCGTCCGGCAGGTCGATGTACTTGCCGACGAGCGCGACGGTGACCTCGTGGTCGGGGTTGTGGACCCGGTCCAGCAGGTCGTCCCAGGTCGTCCAGTCGACGTCGCGGAAGGGCAGGTCGAGCTTGCGCACGACGTAGGCGTCCAGGCCCTCGGTGTGCAGCACCTTCGGGATGTCGTAGATCGACTTGGCGTCCACGCAGGCCACCACGGCCGCCTCGTCGACATCGCACATCAGCGAGATCTTGCGCTTGATGGCGGTCGGTACGTCGCGGTCGGCCCGCAGCACGATGGCGTCGGGCTGGATGCCGATGTTGCGCAGCGCGGCGACGGAGTGCTGGGTCGGCTTGGTCTTGAGCTCGCCGGACGGGCCGATGTAGGGCAGCAGCGAGATGTGGACGACGAAGACGTTGTCCCGGCCGACCTCGTGGCGGACCTGGCGGACGGTCTCCAGGAACGGCAGCGACTCGATGTCGCCGACCGTGCCGCCGACCTCGGTGATCACGACGTCGACGTCGTCGGTGGCCATACGGCGGATGCGGTGCTTGATCTCGTTGGTGATGTGCGGGATGACCTGCACGGTGTCGCCGAGGTACTCGCCGCGCCGCTCCTTGGCAATCACCTGGGAGTAGACCTGGCCGGTGGTGACGTTGGCCGAGCCGTCGAGATCGACGTCGAGGAAGCGCTCGTAGTGGCCGATGTCCAGGTCGGTCTCGGCGCCGTCGTTGGTGACGAACACCTCACCGTGCTGGAAGGGGTTCATCGTGCCCGGGTCGACGTTGAGGTACGGGTCGAGCTTCTGCATGGTGACCCGGAGGCCACGCGCCTTGAGCAGGGCACCGAGGCTGGAGGCAGTCAGACCCTTGCCGAGGGATGAGGCGACACCCCCGGTGACGAAGATGTGCTTGGTCGTCGTGGATGTGGGCTGCATAGCCAAAGGGGGCTCCCGTGGTCGCGATCGTGAGGTGCGTACCGGCTGTGCCGTCCGGAGACTCCGGAGGTGCCGTCGCTGCGGTTCGGGGGCCTCGTCTGCGGTTGCGGACGACCACCGGTCCACGGGCTACCAGGGTAACAGCGCCGAGTGGGCGCCGCTTCCGGCGGCGCCCGTACCGCCACCTCGCATGATCACCACGGGTGTCCGTACACACACCCGTTCGGACCTGTCCGGTTGTCAAGACCGTCGCGCGGATCATCGGTGTGCGTCGTATCCTGCTCGGACCACTCGCCCCGGGCGAGGTGACGCGTCGCAGGTTTATTTGCACGTTTCCCCGTAACACCCCCCTTGCGACGACCTCTTTTCCCGCAGTAATGCCCTATGGGGCTCCATGGCCGTTCGACTGGAGATGCACGTGGCCGGGCGCATCGAGGATTACGCACTCATCGGAGACATGCAGACCGCCGCGCTGGTCTGCCGGGACGGCACAGTGGACTGGCTGTGCCTTCCCCGCTTCGATTCGCACGCCGTCTTCGCGGGACTGCTCGGCACCGAGGAGCACGGCTTCTGGCGCCTCGGCCCGGCACCGGCGGACGGAGAGGGACCGCGGGCCGCGGACCGCCGCCGCTACCGCGGGGACTCCCTGATCCTGGAATCGGAGTGGGACACCCCCCGGGGCACGGTCAGGGTGACCGATTTCATGCCGCCGCGTGACGGGGCCCCGCAGGTGATCCGGATCGTGGAAGGGGTCAGCGGCCGGGTGCCGATGCGCTCGGAGCTGCGGATGCGGTTCAGCTACGGCCGGGTCACCCCGTGGGTGCACAAGGTCGACGGGCGCACGGTCGCCGTCGCGGGCCCGGACTCCGTATGGCTGGACACCTCCGCCGACACGTACGGCGAGAACCTCACGACGTACTCCGACTTCACGGTGGCGTCGGGCGACCGGATCGCGTTCACGATCAGCTGGCAGCCCTCCCACCACGGGCCGCCGGGCCTGCCGGACCCGGACGGTTCGCTGGACGCGACCGCCGACTTCTGGCGCGAGTGGGTCGAACAGTGCACGTACCACGGGCCCTACCGCGAAGCCGTGGTCCGTTCCCTGATCACCCTCAAGGCCCTGACGTACGCGCCGACCGGCGGCATCGTCGCCGCCCCCACCACCTCCCTGCCGGAGGACATCGGCGGCTCCCGGAACTGGGACTACCGCTACACCTGGCTGCGCGACGCCGCGATCACCCTCTCCTCGCTGCTGCGCACCGGCTACCGCGAAGAGGCCCGCGCCTGGCGCGAGTGGCTGCTGCGGGCGGTGGCCGGTGACCCGGAGAACCTCCAGATCATGTACGGCATCGCGGGCGAGCGCGAGCTGGGCGAGGCCGAGCTGGACTGGCTGCCCGGTTACGAGAACTCCGCCCCGGTCCGGGTCGGCAACGGCGCGGCGGGCCAGCTCCAGCTGGATGTGTACGGCGAGGTCACCGAGGCGCTGCACCTGGCCCACATGACCGGCCTGACCCGCAACGACTACGCGACGGGCCTCCAGCTCAAGCTGATCGAGTACCTGGAGAAGCACTGGGACGAGCCGGACGAGGGCATCTGGGAGGTCCGCGGTCCGCGCCGCCACTTCGTGCACTCCAAGGTGATGGCCTGGGTCGCCGTCGACCGGACCATCAAGCTCATCGACTCCGGCGACGCGGAGGGCCCGGTGGAGCGGCTGCGCGAGCTGCGCGACGAGATCCACCGCGACGTCTGCGAGCGGGGCTACGACGAGGAGCGCAACACCTTCACCCAGTCCTACGGCTCGCGGGAGCTGGACGCCTCGCTGCTGCTGATCCCGCAGATGGGCTTCCTGCCGCCGGACGACAAGCGGGTGATCGGCACGATCGAGGCGATCCAGCGGGAGCTGTCCACCGAGGACGGCTTCGTGCTGCGCTACCCCACGTCCGGCGAGGACGCGGGGGTGGACGGCCTGGAGGGCGACGAGGGCGCGTTCCTGGCCTGCTCGTTCTGGCTGGCGGACGACCTGGCGATGATCGGCCGGGTCGACGAGGCCCGCCAGCTCTTCGAGCGGCTGCTCTCCCTCCGCAACGACCTGGGCCTGCTCGCGGAGGAATGGGATCCCCGGCTCCAGCGCCAGGTGGGCAACTTCCCGCAGGCGTTCAGCCACGTGCCGCTGATCGACACGGCGCTGCGGCTGACCGCGAGCGGGGCGTACGTCGGCTGAGGAGCCCGGTCACGGGGCGGGCGCGAGCCCGTCCGCCCCGGTCTCCACGGGCCGCCCCGAGGGCAGCCCCCACTCACTCCATGAGCCGTCGTACACCGCCTGCCCGCGGTACCCGGCGAGTTCCGCCGCCAGGGCCAGGACGCAGGCGGTGACCCCGGATCCGCAGCTGAGGACCAGCCGCTCGCGCTCCTGGGCGCGGGCGGCGAGGGCACCGCGCAGCTCGTCCGCCGGGCACATCCGGCCCTCGCGCTGGAGCGAGCCGAAGGGCAGGTTGAGCGCCCCCGGCATGTGCCCGGCGCGCAGCCCCGGCCGGGGTTCGGCGACGGTTCCCGCGTACCGCTCCTGGGACCGGGCGTCGAGGACCACCGCGGCGGGGTCGGTCAGGGCGCGCGCCACCTCGTCGGCCGTGACGAACATCCCGGCGCGCGGACGCGCGGTGAAGTCGCCGGGCGCCGCCGGGGGCGCGGGCGGGGTGCTCTCCAGCGGGAGCCCGGCGGCGATCCAGGCGGGCAGACCCCCGTCGAGCACCGCGACCCGGTCGAAGCCCATGGCCCGCAGCATCCACCAGGCCCGCGCGCTGGAATAGACGCCCGCGCCGTCGTACACGACGACGGTGTCGCCGTCGTTCACGCCGAGGGCGCTCAGTTCCTCGCTGAACCGGTCGGCGCCGAGCATCGTGTGCGGCAGTGGCGCGGAGGGGTCGGAGAACGCCCCGTCGATGTCGAAGGTCTGTGCGCCGGGAATGCGCCGCTCACTGCCCCGGTGCGCCCCGACCGAGGCGTCGAGGACCACCGGCCCGTCCGGGGCGCCGACGCGCGGTGCCAGCCAGTCCGCCCCGACAAGCGGCCCGAAAGGCCCCCGCCCGCCCGCGTACGCCCTCACGTCGTCGTCGCCCACATCTGCTCCAAGATCGCTTCGGCGGATACCGGGGCCGCCCGGACCGCGCGGCGCCCACAAGATCGCAGCGGCGCTCGTCCCGTGTCAACAGCGCCGTCCCGGGCACGAATCAGGCTGATCAGCGCCGTCTTCACCAGGGGTACGGGCTCCCTCCGGCGGCTCCCCCGGCGGCGCCCCGGGCGCCGGGTGCCGGTACCGTCCTGAATCAGGGCGAAAATCAGGGTGAACATCCGTCGGATCACGTGGAAGTACGAGGCTGAAGCAAGTGGAGACCCAAGGCGGAATCACTGTGCAGCGAGCCCTGGAGCTGCCGGGGCTGCGTGGCGGGCTCCCGGAGGTGGTGGCGGGCGCGGACCGGCTGAACCGCACGGTGCGCTGGGTGCACGCGGGCGAGGTCCCGAACATCGCCTCGCTGCTCAAGGGCGGTGAGCTGCTGCTCACCACGGGGCTCGGGCTCGGCACCCGTCCGGCCGAGCAGCGAGCCTTCGTCCGCAGGCTCGCCGACCGACAGATCGCCGCCCTGGTGGTGGAGCTCGGACCGCGCTTCAGCCGTCTGCCGGCCTCGATCGTGGACGCCGCCCGCGCCGCGGGGCTGCCGCTGGTGCAGCTGCACCGCGAGGTGCCGTTCGTGGCGGTGACGGAGGAGGTCCACACCGAGATCGTCAACGGCCACTACGCCCTGCTGCGGCAGGCCGAGGACGTGCACCGGCGGTGCACGGAGGCACTGCTCGGCGGTGGCGGGGTGCCGCAGGTGCTGGGCATCCTGGCGGACTTCGCGGCCAACCCCGTCTTCCTGGAAACGGCGGACGGCCAGCTGCTGTACGCGGCCGGGCCCGGGTCCGGCCCGGTCGGCGCCGATCCGCTCCAGGTGTGGGACGGGATGCGCGGGGGCCGGGAGGCCCGTGAGGCACCGCCCACCGGCTCGGTGCTGGTGGACGTGCCGGGCGGCGGTCCCGGCACCGGTTCGGTACGGGCCCGGCTGGTGCTGCTGGCGGTGTCCGGGCCGCTGGTGCCGGTGCACCGGATGGCGGCGGAGCGGGCGGCGGGCATCCTCGCCGTCGTCCTGATGCAGGCCCGCCAGGAGGAGGAGCTCGCCGCCCGGGGCAGGGGAGACTTCCTCTCCGACCTCGCCGAGGGCCGGATCACCCCGGAGGACGCGCCCGCGCAGGCCCGGGTCCTGGGCTTCAAACCTGGCGCGATGCCGCTGCTGCCCGTGGTGATGCGGCTGGCCCCCGAGCTTTCGGCGTCCGGGAACTGGGCGTCGCTGGCCCGGGCGGTGCTGGAGGAGCTCTCGTCGGTCGGGGTGCCGGTGCTGCTGGGCGTACGGCCGGTGGAGGGCCGGGTGCCGGTACTGCTGGGGCTGCGGTCCGAGTCGGAGCGCACGGCCGTCGCGGACCGGGTCGCGACGGCGCTGCGGGCCGGGGTGGAGCGGGCCGGTCTGGAGCGGGCCGGATCACGGCCCCCGGTCGTGGTGGTCGGGGTGGCGGGCGGCTGGGCGACGGCCGGTGCGAGCCTGCGGCACGCCGCCGAGACGGCGACGGCCGCGCACGGGCTCGGCGACCGGCCCTGGTACGACGCCCGGCGCCTCGACATCGACCTGCTGCTGTGGCGGCTGCGCGACCACCCGGACCTGGCCGCGTTCGTGGACCGGGCGATCGGGCCGCTGCGGGACCACGACCGGACCTCGCGCCCGGCGCTGCTGCCGACGCTGGAGACGTACCTGGCGCACGCGGGCCGCAAGGCGGAGACGGCGCGGGAGCTGCATCTGAACCGTCAGACCCTGTACAACCGGCTGGCCAGGATCGGGGAGCTGCTCGGCACCGATCTGGACGACCCGCAGGCGGTGCTGGCCCTGAGCCTGGCTCTGCGGGCCCGCCGCCACACCGAGTAGGCAGGACGCTCAGCGCGTCCGCACCGCCAGCGGCTGGGTCAACTCGTCGTACACGCTGAGCACTTGGGCGATCGTGTCGTCCTCCGTCGGCCAGCTCGCGGCCTGCGCGAGCCCGGTGGCCGCCATCACCGCACGCCGCGAGGGATCGCCGAGCAGCCGGGCCACCGTGCGCGCGAGCGCCTCCGCGTTGCCGTACGGCACCAGCTCCGCCGCCTCACCCACCAGATCGGGCACGCCGCCGACCGCGGTGGCGACCAGCGGGACGCCGAGCCGCAGCGCCTCCTGGGCCTGCACGGAGCGCGCCTCCCAGCTGCTGGACAGTACGGCCAGATCCGCCGCGGCCAGCAGTTCGGCGTGATCCTCACGGCCTCCGACGAGCCGGACCGGCAGTTCCTCGCCCCTGATCCGGCGCTGCAGGGCGGACCGCTCCCGCCCCTCGCCCACGATGACCAGGAGCGGCTCGGGGTCGAGGTCCCGCCACATCCGTGCGGCGTCGAGCAGGGTTCCGTAGCCGTGATGCGGTACGAGGCTTCCGCAGGCGACGACCAACGGCCGCTCCACCGCGCCGAGTTCGGCCCGCGTCTTATCCGCCCGCGCCCCGTCGGGCAGCCGGGGCGCGGGAGCCGAGACCGGCGCGAGCCGGGCGTCGCGCGCCCCTCTCCGGCGTGCCCGGTCCACCAGGTCCGACGTGGTGCCGAGCACAACCGCCGCCGCTCGGGCGGCCTTTCGCTCCATCACCCGGACCAGTCGGCGGCGGGCCCCGACGACATGGGCGCGGGCGTGCCAGGTGACGACCAGGGGGACGCTCCGCCCGCCGAGCGCGAGAGCGGCGCGCACGGCGGCGTGCGGGCCGTGCGCGTGAACGAGGTCCGCCGTCGTGCAGGCGTTGCGCAGGGCGGCGACGGAGACGGGGTCGCTGCGCCGGGGTACGGGTGTGAACAGGGCGCCCGCGCCGGAGTAGTCGTAGGCGCGGTCCAGTTCGGCCGGGGCGCAGACGGTGACGTGCACACCTCTCGCGATGAGCCCAGCGGTCAGCGAGCAGACGTGGGCGCTGCTGCCCGCGCTGCCGCCGCCCAGGACTTGGACCGTACGCAGCTGTGACACGTTGAATGGCTCCCGGGGCTCCCGAGTCGGTGGTGAGGGCATCGCCAAGGATGCCAGTCCGTACGCGCGTTCCGGCACGGCCGGGCGGCCGTCACGGCCCGGACCGCGACTTCCGGACATCGCCTACCACCCGTACGGGTGAGAAATCGGCGCGCTGTTGCCTGCCGTGCAGGCGCACACCGCCGACGTGTCCCACGATCCTGCCGTCGTCCGTCGTCCGTCGCGCGAGAGCGGGGGCGCCCGCCCCGCGCGCTCAGCGGTCCGCCACCGCCCGGACGAAACGCCCGATTCCGTCCCGGTCGCCGTACACCGCCAGCGCGACCAGACCGGCGGCGTGCGCGACGAGGCCCGCCCTGCCCCGGCCCGCGACGATCGCGGCCCCGAGCCCGGCACCCAGGGCATGCGCCCCGGTGTCCCCGAGCATCGTCCGCTCCCCCAGGTCCTCGGCGAAGAGCGCGGCCATGGCACCGACCGGTGCGGCGGCGAGCCCGCCCGGCAGTCCGGGGGCTCCGAGGGCGATCACGGTGACGGCGGCCGCCGCGGGCCGTACGTCCGCCAGATTGACCAGATGTGCGGTTCCGGCGATCACCACCGCGCCGAGCACCCGGTCCACGGGCCGGTCCTTCAGCAGGGACGCCGCCATGAGCCCGGCGGCGCCGATCCCGAGGAGCTTCACCGCGCCGCTGGTCACCTCGCCGTCCCGCAGCGCGCCGAGATGGGCGCGCAGGCCCCTGCGCGGATCGCCCGCACCGGCCGCGTCGTCGTAGGCGCCGCACGCCCCGGCGGCCAGCACCGCGAGGGCGGCGGCACACCGGGTGCGGGGCGGCAGCGGAAGGACCGCCGCACCGGCCACGGTCCCGAGCGCGACGGCCGGGCCCGCGCAGAGGTCGACGGTGCGGCCCGCGTGGTTGACGCGCCGTCCGTACGGGCGCGGCCTGGCCCGCAGCACCCGGTACACCCCGCCCGCCACCACCGCGGCGGCGGCTCCGGCCGCCACGGTCCTGCTGAACGCTGCTCCCATGCGCGCCAGCCTACGAGAACGGCCCGCCGGAGGGTTCCGGCGGGCCGTTGTCTACCAGGGGAAGGGGTCAGCCGTCCGACCGGGCCGCCGCCAGCAGTTCCTCCGCGTGGGCCCGTGCCGTCTCGGAGTCCTCCTGGCCCGCGAGCATCCGGGACAGCTCGCGCACCCGGTCCTCGCCCTCCAGGACCGTGACCCCGCTGCTGGTCACCGCCCCGTCGACGGTCTTCTCGACCAGCAGCTGCCGGTCCGCGAAGGCCGCGACCTGCGGCAGATGCGTGACGACGACGACCTGGGCGGACCGGGCGAGCTTGGCGAGCCGCCGCCCAACCTCGACCGCCGCCTTGCCGCCGACGCCCGCGTCGACCTCGTCGAAGAGGTACGTGGGTACGGGGTCGGCGCCCGCGAAGACCACCTCGACGGCGAGCATCACCCGGGACAGCTCACCGCCCGAGGCCCCCTTGGCGATCGGCCGCGGCTGGGCGCCGGGGTGCGGGGCCAGCAACAGCTCGACCTCGTCGGCGCCGGACGGCCCGTAGTCCACGCTCCGGCCGTCGATGTCGATGCCGGACGCCTCGTCGGCCGCCTCGACCTGCCGGACCGCGAAGGAAACCCGGGCGTGCGGCATCGCCAGGGAGGCCAGCTCCTCGGTCACCGCCTCGGCGAAGAGCGCCGCCGCCCGGTTGCGAGCGTCGGTCAACTCCTGTCCGAGGAAGGAGAGTTCGGCCCGCAACGCGTCCCGCTCGGCGGTCAGCTCGCCGATCCGGTCGTCGTCGCCCTCCAGCTCGGTGAGCCGGACGGCCCCCTCCTGGGCCCAGGCGAGCACCGCACCGATGTCCTCGCCGTACTTGCGGGTGAGCGTGGTGAGCGCGGCGCGGCGCTCCTCCACCGCGGCCAGCCGCCGCGGGTCCGCGTCCAACTGGTCGGCGTATCCGGCCAGTTCACCCGCCACGTCGGAGAGCAGGATCGAGATCTCACCGATCCGGTCGGCGAGCGCCGCCAGTGCCGGATCATGGGCGCGCACGGCGTCCAGCGCCCGCCCGGCGGCCGCGACCACGGTCGTCGCGTCCACGCCCTCCGGGTCCTCCGGGTTGCCCGCGAGCGCGGTGTGCGCGAGGGACGCGGCGGAGGCGAGCGCCTCCGCGTGGCCGAGCCGCCCGGCCTCGGCGGCCAGCTCGCCGTCCTCACCGGCCAGAGGTTCGACCGCGGCGATCTCGCCCAGCCCGAAGCGCAGCAGATCGGCTTCCTGGGCGCGTTCGCGGGCGCGCGTGGTCAGCTCGTCCAGCTCCGTCACGACCGCCCGCAGCCGACGGTAGGCCGCCGCGTACGCGGTGTGCGGCCGGGTGACTCCGTCGCCCGCGTACCGGTCGAGCGCCTGCCGCTGCCGGGCGGGCTTGAGCAGGCCCTGCTGGTCGGTCTGACCGTGCACGGCGACGAGCTCGTCGGCGAGTTCGGAGAGCACCCCGACCGGCACGGACCGGCCGCCGAGATGCGCCCGGGACCGCCCCTCCGCGGAGACGGTACGGCTGATCAGCAGCGCGCCGTCCTCGATCTCGCCCCCGGCCTCCTCGGCCCGCAGGGCGGCCGCGTCCCCCTCGGACACCGTGATCCGCCCCTCCACGACGGCGGCCTTGGCTCCGATCCGTACCAGGGCCGGGTCCGCCCGCCCGCCGAGCAGCAGCCCGAGGCTGGTGACGACCATGGTCTTGCCCGCACCGGTCTCGCCCGTCACGGCGGTGAAACCGGGTGACAGCTCCACCACCGCGTCGTCGATGACTCCGAGCGACCGTATCCGCATCTCCTCCAACACGGACACGACCTTACGAGGTCCGAAGACCGATGTGCGACGGACCCCGCCCCGGGGCTCACTCTCCCGGGTACACACCGGGTCCGCGCAACACCTCCGGGGGAACGTCCGCCGGTCAGTGCGGGGCGCCGCGCCACCCCGAGACCGGCAGGGCGAACTTCGCGACCAGCCGGTCCGTGAACGAGGCGTGGTGCAGCCGCGCCAGCCGTACCGGCACCGCCCCGCGCCGCACCTCGACCCGTGCCCCGGCGGGGAGTTCCACGGTCCTGCGCCCGTCGCACCAGAGCACCCCGTGCGGGGTGTGCTGCTGGACCTCCACGGCGAGCACCGAGGCGGGGGAGGTGACCAGCGGCTTGGCGAACAGCGCGTGGGCGCTGATCGGCACCATCAGCAGCGCCTCGACCTCGGGCCAGACGACGGGCCCGCCCGCCGAGAAGGCGTACGCGGTCGATCCGGTCGGGGTCGCGCAGACGATCCCGTCGCAGCCGAACCCGGTCACGGGCCGGCCGTCGATCTCCAGGACGACCTCCAGCATCCGCTCGGGCGACACCTTCTGCACGGCCGCCTCGTTGAGCGCCCAGTCCGTGTGGACGATATCGCCGTTGGTGCGCACCACGACGTCGAGCGTCATGCGCTCCTCGACCTGGTAGGCCCGGGTGACGACCCGGTCGACGACCTTGTCCAGATCGTCTCGCTCGGCCTCGGCGAGGAAGCCGACCCGGCCGAGGTTGACGCCCAGCATCGGCACCCCCGAGGCGCGGGAGAACTCGGCGCCGCGCAGCAGCGTCCCGTCCCCGCCGAGCACGATCAGCAGCTCACAGCCGTCCACGGCCCTGGGCGTGGCGTCCGTGACCGTCTCGACGGCCGACGGCAGCGGCAGGTCCGCCGCCTCGCTGGCCAGCACCCGGACGCCCAGGCCACTGCGGAGCAGTCCCTGCACGACCAGTTCGGCACTGCGGATCGCGGCCGGCCGGCCGGTGTGCGCCAGAAGAAAAACGGTTCGTGCCGTGTCCGCCATGTCTGCCGCATTCGTCGTCAACGAGGCCCCTCCGCCACTGCACGGTCGACATCCGCGGGATCCAGTTCAGGTGCCCCGGCCCGCAGCCACAGAAAGTACTCGACGTTTCCCGACGGGCCGGGCAGCGGGCTCGCCGTCACTCCCCTTACCCCGAGGCCCAGTTCCCAGCCCCGGCGCGCGACCTCGCGTACCGCCTCGGCCCGCAGTTCGGGGCTGCGCACCACGCCGCCGCTGCCGAGCCGCTCCTTGCCGACCTCGAACTGCGGCTTGACCATGAGGACCAGGTCGGCGCCGGGGGCGGCGCAGCGCGCCAGGGCGGGCAGGACCAGCCCGAGCGGGATGAACGACAGGTCCCCGACCACCAGGTCCACCGGCCGCCCGTCGATCGCCTCCAGCGTCAGCTCCCGTACGTTGGTACGGTCCTTGACGGTGACGCGGTCGTCGGACTGGAGCGACCAGGCGAGCTGCCCGTAACCGACGTCCACGGCGACGACATGACCGGCCCCGGCCCTGAGCAGTACGTCGGTGAAACCGCCGGTCGATGCCCCGGCGTCCAGGGCCCTGCGCCCCTCGACCACCAGCCCGAGGGGCACGAAGGCGGCGAGGGCGCCCGCGAGCTTGTGCCCGCCGCGCGAGACGTACTCGGGGTCGCTGTCGTCCTTGGTCACGACGACGGCGGCACTGGTCTCGACCTGGGTGGCGGGTTTGGTCGCGGTGTTCCCGCCGACGGTGACCCGCCCGGCGGCGATCAGCTGGCTCGCGTGCTCGCGTGAGCGCGCGAGTTTGCGGCGTACCAGTTCGGCGTCGAGACGGCGGCGTGCCACTCCTGCCACGTTCGGTTCAGCTCCTGTTGTCGTGCGGGGGCACCGGTGCGGTTACCGGTGCGGTCGTGGGCCCGTTGTCCAGCGCGGTCAAGGTGTCGCGCAGCCCACGGTGTACATCCTCGTACACCTCGGTGTGTCCCTCCGCCGGGAGGTGGTCGGCATCGGCAAGACGCTCCAGCCCCGCGTCCACTCCGGCGTGGCCGGTGGAGGTGCGCGTGACGCCGAGGGGCGCCGGGGCGGCGGGGTCGGGCGCGGGCTCCGCGCCCTGTTCCCGCGCCTTTGGCATCTCCGGCATCGAGTCGCTCATGCGGGAAACGCTACCCCGAAGGGCTGAGGTACGGTCGATCATGATGGCGACCATGGCGGAGTGCCGCAGCGCACTCGACAGACTTTCCGACCGTCTCGCGGGGGCCGACGGCGACGTACGCAGCGCGGCTGCCCTGGACCGCTCACTGAGCTGCCACCTCAAGGACCTCGACGCCACGTTCACCGGCCGGCTGGCCGATGGCCGGATCCAGGTGCTGGACACCGTCGAGGGACCGCCCCGCGAGAAGGCGGCGATCCGGCTCGCGATGACCGGCGACGATCTGGTGGCCATGGTCGACGGCGAACTGGACTTCGCCCGCGCCTGGGCCTCGGGCCGGGTCCGCCTGGAGGCGGGCTTCCGCGATCTGCTGAAGCTGAGGTCGCTGCTGTAGGCGGGGGCCGCCAGGGGCTACGTCGGGGCCGCGGCCGTACGCGGGGGCGCCAGGGCGTGTCAGCTCCCGGCAGGTGCCCCGGCGGCGACGGCGCGCGGCCTGCGCGCGGCGGGCACCACCAGCGGAGTTCCGGTCTCCGGATCGTCGATCACCTGACAGCGCAGCCCGAAGACCCGCTCCACCAGTTCCGCCGTGACGATCTCGCCGGGCGCGCCCTCGGCGATCACCCGGCCGTCCCGCATCGCGATGAGGTGGGTGGCGTACCGCGCGGCGTGGTTCAGGTCGTGCAGGACGGCCACCAGGGTGCGCCCCTGCGTCTCGTGCAGGTCGGCGCAGAGGTCGAGGACATCGATCTGGTGCTGGATGTCCAGGTACGTGGTCGGCTCGTCGAGCAGCAGCAGCGGCGTCTGCTGGGCGAGCGCCATGGCGATCCAGACGCGCTGCCGCTGCCCTCCGGACAATTCGTCGACATGCCGGCCTGCGAGCGCGCCGACCCCGGTGGCCGCCATCGACTCCTCGACAACGCGTTCGTCCTCCGGCGACCACTGGCGCAGCAGCCCCTGGTGCGGGTACCGGCCGCGCCCGACGAGGCCGGAGACGGTGATCCCGTCCGGCGCGATGGAGGACTGCGGCAGCAGCCCCAGCGTCCGGGCCACCTTCTTCGCGGGCATCTGGTGGATCGCCCGCCCGTCCAGCAGCACCCGCCCGCTCTCCGGCTTCAGCATCCGCGCGAGCGCGCGCAGCAAGGTCGACTTGCCGCAGGCGTTGGGGCCGACGATCACCGTGAACGACCGGTCGGGTATCTCCACCGAGAGATTCTCCGCGATGACCCTGCCGTCGTAACCGAGGGTCACCGCGTCCGCGGTGAGGCGCTGCATGGTCGTACTCCCGGTGCCGGAGGAGATCGGGTGCGGGACGACGGCACACCGAACAGAACAAAGTTAGGTTAGGTTAACCTATCCTTTCCTGGGGGTGCGGGGCCACCGGCCTCCCCTCCCCTCTCGTCCTCTCCCCGCTCCTACAGCCGCAGCCGGGCGACCGCCTTCCCCGAGTCCAGGCCGCAGAAGCCCTCTCCCGCGTACGACCACGCCGCCCCGCAGAGCGCCCGCAGCCCGTCGAGCGCGTCCCCTTCCCCGTCCAGTGCCAGCGCGTCCCCGCGGACCGATGCCGTCCAGCCCCCGCACACGAAGCCACCTCCGCTCGCCGCCACCTCGGGCTGCCCGGTCAGCAGCCCCCGCAGGTCCGCGTCCACATAGGTCGGCCGGTGCTCTGGTACGGCGGCCAGCAGCCGCGCCGCGTCCGTCACCCCGGTGAGCACCAGCAGGGAGTCCACGCCACCGTTGAACGCGCCCTCGATGTCGGTGTCCAGCCGGTCGCCGACCACCAGCGGGCGTTCGGCCCCGGTCCGCAGCACCGTCTCCCGGTGCATCGGCGGCAACGGCTTCCCCGCGACCCGCGGCTCGGCACCAGTGGCGATCCGTACGACCTCCACCGCGGCGCCGTTCCCCGGCGCGATGCCCCGGGCACCCGGAATCGTCAGGTCCGTGTTGGACGCGAACCACGGCACCCCGCGCGCGATCGCGTACGCGGCCTCGGCGAAGCGCCCCCAGGCCATGTCGGGGCCGCCGTACCCCTGCGCCACCGCGACCGGCTCGTCGTCCGCCGACTCCACCGGCACCAGGCCGCGCTCCCGCACCGCGGACCGCAGCCCCTCACCACCCACCACCAGCACCCGGGCCCCGGCGGGCAGCTGGTCGGCCATCAGCCGGGCGACCGCCTGCGCCGAGGTGATCACATCGCCGGGCTCCGCCGGGACACCGAGCCCGGTCAGGTGCGCGGCCACCGTGTCCGGTGTCCGCAGGGCGTTGTTGGTGACGTACGCCAGGTGCATCCCGCCGTCCCGCGCCGCCGCCAGGGAGTCGACGGCGTGGACGATCGCCCGGTCACCCGCGTACACCACCCCGTCGAGGTCGAGCAGCGCCGTGTCGTACGCCCTGCTCAGCACCGCGCTGCTGCCACTGGGCCGGTTCCTGCTCTTCTGACTCATTCTTTGCGCTCCTCGCTCCCTGCTTCTGCCCAGATCATCGCGTATCCCCGCCACGCACTTACCATGCACGGATGAACACATCAGGTCCGGCCGGCCAGGGACTGCGTCTGATTCCGTTCCGTGGGCTGCGCTACGTCCCCGAGCAGGTCGGCAGTCTCGCCGCGGTGACCTCACCGCCGTACGACGTCGTGGTGCGGCCCGATGGCCTCCATCATCTGGAGTCCGCCGATCCGTACAACATCGTCCGGCTGATCCTGCCCCAGGCGGACACGGCCGCGGCCCGTCACGAGCAGGCGGCACAGACCCTGAAGCGCTGGCTCGCCGAGGGTGTCCTCGCACCGGACCACGAGCCCGCCCTGTACGTGTACGAACAGAGCAACGCCGAAATGCTGCAACGCGGTGTCATCGGGGCGCTGGCGCTCTCCACCCCGGCCGACGGCATCGTCTTGCCGCACGAGGACGTGATGGCCCATGTCGTGGAGGACCGGGCCGACCTGATGCGCACCACCGCGGCCCACCTCGAACCGCTGCTCCTCACCTACCGGGGCGAGGGCCGCGAGGCGGGGGCCGCCGCCGTCATCGAACGGACCACGGACCGCCCGCCGCTGCTCACCACCACGACCGAGGACGGATACCGCCACCGGCTCTGGGCGGTCACCGACCCCGTCGAGCAGGCGGAGATCGACGCCGATCTCGCCCACCGCCAGGCACTGATCGCCGACGGCCATCACCGCTGGGCCACGTATCTCCGCCTCTGGCAGGAACACACCGTGCCCGGTCCCTGGGACTTCGGCCTGGTCCTGCTCGTGGACACGGTCCGCTACCCGCTCCGGGTCCGTGCCATTCACCGGCTGCTGCACCGCCTCCCGGTCTCCTCCGCGCTGACCGCGCTGGACGGTCTCTTCCGGGTGCGTGAACTGCCCGGACCGCTTCCCGAGGCGCTGGACGCGCTCGCCGGGGCAGCCGCGGAGGGCAACGCGTTCCTGCTCGCGGGCGACGGCGGCTTCCACCTCGTCGACCGCCCCGCACCCGAGCTGCTGGCGCGCACGATTCCTGCCGACCGCCCGCCCGCCTGGCGGGCGCTCGACGCGACGGTCCTGCACGCGGCTCTGCTCGACCGTGTCTGGGAGATCCCGGACACCCCGGAGCACATCGCCTACATCCACGACACCGCTGCCGCCGTGGAGCAGGCCGAGCGGCACAACGCCACGGCGGTCCTGATGCATCCGGTACGCGAGGAGGTGGTCCGCGACCTCGCCCGGCAGGGGGTCACCATGCCCCGCAAGTCGACCTCCTTCGGCCCGAAACCGGCCACCGGTCTGGTCCTGCGCAGCCTCGATCTCGACCTGGGCTGAGCCAGGGGCGCAGGCAACAAAAAAGGGCGGCACCCCTTCCGGGATGCCGCCCTCTCTCATGGCCTCACGCCTCGGACGTACGGTCCTTGTCGCCGTCCGTACGGTCGTCCTCGCGGTCCTCGTCCTCGTCCGCGGCGGCACCGGCAGCCGGTGCCGGACTCACGGTCTCGTCGTCGCCGTCCTCGTCGAGGGCGTCGACGAACTCCACACCGTCCATCTCGGCGAGCCGGTCGGACGCGTCGGTCGAGCCGTCCTTGTCCGCCTCCAGCGCCTTCCCGAACCACTCGCGCGCCTCGTTCTCACGCCCGGCCGCCAGCAGCGCGTCGGCGTACGCGTAGCGCAGCCGGGCCGTCCACGGGTGGACGGCGCTCGACGCGAGCTCGGAACTCTGCAGCGTGACGATGGCCGCGTCGAGCTGGTCCATGTCCCGCCGCGCTCCGGCGGCGACCAGGCGCATCTCCACCTGCCCGGCCTTGTCCAGCTTCTGCACCTCGGGCTCACCGGCCATCGCCAGCGCCCGCTCGGGCCGCCCGAGCCCGCGCTCACAGTCCGCCATGACGGGCCACAGCTCCACGGAACCGGTCATCCGCTTGGCGGCCCGGAACTCCGCCAGCGCCTCCGAGTACTTCTGCGTGGCATACGCGGCGAAGCCGGCCGCCTCCCGCACCGCTGCCACCCGCGAGGCCAGCCGAAGCGCGATCCGCGCGTACGCGTACGCCTGCTCCGGGTCCTCGTCGATCAGCCGGGCCACCATGACGAGGTTGCGCGAAACGTCCTCGGCCAGGGTCTTCGGCAGGCTCATCAGCTCCTGCCGCACATCCTTGTCGATCTCGTCACCGGTGACGTCCTCGGGGATCGGCAGCCGCTTGATGGGCTCGCGATCCCGATCGTCGCGCCTCTCGTACCCTCCACGGTCGTCACGCCCGCGGTAGCCGCCCCGGCCGCCACGGTCGTCGCGCTGCCCACGGAATCCGCCATCGCGCCGGCTGTCGTCGCGGCGGAACCCGCCACGGTCGCCGTCCCGTCGGCTGTCGCCGCCCCGGTTGTCGTCGCGGCGGTAGCCGCCACCACGGCTGTCATCGTCACGGCGCGGGCCACGCGGCCGGTCGTCATCACGACGCGGACCACGGAACCCACCACGCTCATCATCCCGACGCGGACCACGATCACGGTCCCGGTCGTCACGACGGAACCCACCACCACCGGAAGAGGGGCGGTTGTCATCACGACGGAACCCACCACCACCGCCGGAGGAGCGGTTGTCGTCACGACGGAACCCACCGCCACCGTAACCACCACGGCTGTCGCCGCCCCGGTTGTCGTCGCGGCGGTAGCCGCCACCACGGCTGTCATCGTCACGGCGCGGGCCACGCGGCCGGTCGTCATCACGACG